>CAYOBT010000061.1:0-10310 GCA_964402205.1 uncultured Anaerolineales bacterium | reverse complement strand
GATGAACGCCACCGACTCGACGGCTCGGCGTACGACCTCCATCTCATCGCCCTGCATGATGACGCCCTCGAGGGCCACCCGAATGCGCGCACCTAGATCGGGATCAAGCTCAAAGCACTCGGTCTTGTACACGAACCGACCAAGCGCAGTTGCCGCAGCTGCTCTCACGCCGACATCCTCGTCGTGCAGCAATCGATCGAGCAATCGCCGAGCCAGGTCCGGCCGCTCGTCCTCCCAAAGCCCCTCGATGCAGAGGCGCCTGACCGTGGCATCCTCGTCCTCAAGACATGCGCGAAACAGCCACAGGAAGTCTAGCTCGAAACGACGGTTGGAAAGCTCTACCATCTTGCGAAAGAGATCCTGGCGCCTCGGCGCCGGGCACCCCGCCATCCAAGCCCGAAACGCTTCGGCTTGACGACGACCTGCGTCGGACAGGCCCTCCACCAGCCTCTCGTCCAGGTCAGCATCCGAGCCAACAATCGTCTCAACGGTTTGGTCAAATAGCGAAACCATGGCGCTACGCTCTCCCACAAGTCTCCATCCGCTACGATGTCCCTTCACCCGGCTACCCAAAGTAGCGGATATAGTCAAATACGGTAACCACCACCATCATCCCCAGGATCAGCACCATGCCAATGGCATGCACCAAGCCTTCCTTTTCCGGGGGAATGCGGCGTCCCCCGCGAAGCCACTCCAGCAGAACGAACACCAGACGCCCGCCGTCCAGTGCGGGTAGCGGAAGCAGGTTCAGCAGAAACAGATTCACACTAAGGAATGCCGTGAACTCGAGAAGGCGCGTCAGGCCCGTCTCAGCCACCTCGGTCGTCATCCTGTAGATGCCAATGGGGCCTGTGACTTCCAAGGGCAGCCGCTGCATCACAGCCTGTCGAATCCCCCAGAAGATGCCACGCACCGTATAGTAGGTCGCGCGAAAGCCTAGCGGAATCGCCCGCCACACAGGATACGAGACACGCGCCAGGGGCAGATCAACCGTCACGCCCAAGGCTCCCTCGCCTGGGGGGGGATCCTCACGGGGCGTCACCGTGATAGGCTGCAAGGCAGTGCCGTCACGCTCGATGCCCAGCTCCATCGGCCTGCCGGCAGCATCGCTGATCCGCCCCACTGCTTCCTCCACCGCGCCAACGGCCTCGCCGTCGATGGTGATGATATTGTCCCCAGGGCGAAGACCCGCCTCTTCAGCCGGCGAATCGGCCGAGACGGAATAGATCCCGGCGCCCGGAGCCTCCACCGGCTCTAGAGCGCCCCGCATGTAGGTGACCCCATAGAGAAGCGCCGCCAGCAGAAGATTCATCACAGCACCGGCAGCAAACACTGCCGCGCGCACTTTGCGGCTACGCGAAGCGATCCCTCCGGGAACGCTTGGATCGTCCTCGTGCATGCGAACAAAGCCACCCACCGGCAGCAAGTTGAGCGTGATCTCGGTGCCGCCGATCTGGCCCAGGCTAGCGAGCCGGGGGGGATAGCCAAAGCCGAACTCGTCCACCCGCACGCCAAAGGCTTTGGCAACCAGCAGGTGCCCTAGCTCATGGACAAAGACGACCAACCCAAAAACAAGAACAAAGGATACGAGCCCCGTCATGGACTACTCTCGTTCTCTATGGTATCGATGCCCACCAAGGCTATCAGGAGCCCAGACCACTCGCGTGCCTGCCGGCAGAGCGGGATCCACGAGCACTCGCGTCAGCAGGCCCGGCTGCATACCAGAGATGATGTGGCCCTCCAGTCCAGGGACAAGCCGCGCCATCTCGAGGAGCAGCTCCACCTTGCTTCGCATACCGCCTGTGACATCCACACCACGAGCGGACCCAAGGCTTGCTAGCAGATCTGCCGCGTTCCGAGAGTGGATGACATCCACCACGCTGCCAGGATCGCCTACGTAGACGCCCTCTACCTCGCCGACCTCGACGACCCGGTCGGGCCGTAATCGCTGCGCCAGCAACCGAAAGATCTCCTCTGTAGAGATGATAGCGCAACCCTGAGCCTCGTCCAAAGCCACATCGCCATATAGCAAAGGCACGAGCCCTTTCCTCAGGAGCGCCCGTACGGTCTCGCTCTCCAGCGCGACAAGGCGCCCGTGAATGGCTCGTGCCGAGGCCGAAGGCTGGACGCTGATCACCGAAACGCCGTGAGCTAGCAACGCCTCCAAAACCAGATGGTTCAGCCGCTGCGCAGCGGCGGCCGTTTCGGCATAGCCACGCCAGTCCTCGAGATGCCCCGCGTCAACACCATACCGCGCCGCTACCGGGTGCCCGAACGAGCCACTTCCGTGGCCTAGCACCAGCTCAAGATCTGGCCGCCGCAGACGCGCCTCGGCGATCTCGCTGGCAACCCGATCGATCACATCGTGCCGCGCGACGGCCTCTTGCGTCTTGTCGGTGATCAGCGAGCCGCCGAGTTTGAGGAAAGCGAGTTCGGCTCTACTATGCCTGCCCTCCGGTTGGTATCCGAGGACCGCCGAGCGCTCACCGTCGGTCACGAGGCACCTTCTCCACATTGTCTCTGCTGACGCGGTAGATATCCAAGTCCCTCGGGACGATCGTCCCACGAAACACCTCTCGCGCCTCACGTCTCACCTCGCGCTCCGCATAGCGACGTGAGATATGCACCAAGAAGAGCTGGCGCACGCCCGCCTCTGCCGCAAGCTCGGCCCCTTGGCGCGCCGTAAGATGTCCAAATCTGCGGGCTAGATCGGCATCCTGGTGCAGATACGTAGCCTCGATGACCAGTGCATCGGCACCACGGCAGGTCTCCACCAGATTATCGGTACGCCCCGCGTCACCCACGTGGACGTACTTGAGGCCAGGCACCGGCGGTCCGAGAACCTGGTCAGGCGCAACAACGCGCCCATCGGGAAGGCTCACCGTCTCGCCCTCGACCAAGCGCCGACGCTCCGGCCCGTGTGGGACTCCCAGCCGCTCGGCCTCCTCGGCCAGGAAGGGGCGACGCGAAGGCTCCTCGAACAGGAATCCATAGCAATCCGGGCCTCGATGCGACACGTTGAACGCCGTCACCGTCAGACCAGAGCTCTCCCATACAGGACCCGACTGGATGATCTCCAGTCCCACTGTGAGATCGATCTCATCGCCACGCAACACAACGCCCAGAAGATCACGCACGCGCCGCAGGGCCCATCCACCGCCATAGATCGTCAGTTTGTCGATCGATTCCCATCGAGAGAACGTGGACATGAGCCCACCAAGGCCCAGAATGTGGTCCAAGTGTCCGTGGGTCAAGAGTACCTTGTCCAGCTTGCGAAAGCCCATGCCGCTTCTCAAAAGCTGCCGTTGGGTACCTTCGCCGCAATCCACCAGGAACCGCTGGTCCTCATGTAGCACCAGGGTAGCCGAAAGCCCCCTACTGATGGATGGAGCAGACGCTGAGGTGCCCAGAAACGCGATCTCAAACATGCCCCCGCTCACTCTCTCTTGACTGTCATGGCCTCGCCCATCTCATGACCAAGGCGAGGCAAGTACGTTGTGTAGAGTTCAGGCTGCAGTCGCCTCAGAACCTGCCGGCGCAACTCCTGCACTTCAGCCAGGTCGATATCGGCGCAGAAGATATCGGGCGCATCGGACACGCTCGCCTCCGCGATGATCCCATCTTTGTGCGGCGTGAGTTCAAGTGGCGCATAGACCCCGCTCCGCCCGCCAAAGGTAACGCCCAGTAGCTCACCCACCATCATCGCCTGAATACCAAAGGCCGGGCTCTCCTGCACGCGCGACCACACGCCACGCGCTTGCATTCCCCGGTTGAAGCGGTTGGCATCGGCCGCAGGATCGATGACGATCTCCGCACCTTGCAGCCACGCAATCCGGATCGGCTCCCAATACGTGTGATCCATGCAGACCGGCGAGGCGACGCAACCGACCGCCGTATGCGCTACGTCAACCTCGCTGCCGGGCGTCAGTCCCCAGGCAGCCTCCGCTGGGAACAGGTGGGTCTTGCGCTGGACGAGGACGAGCCGCCCATCCGTGTCGTACAGATGCGCTTCCTTGTAGACGCGACCGGCCTCATCCACAGCAAGGGTGCTGCCGGCCAGAATGTGCACCCCCAAGCGCTTTGCCAGCCCGGCAAAGACAACACGATGCACCTTGCGGACGACCGGGGTTAAAAGGCGCATCAACGCCAGCACGGGGGCCTCGCCCTGCTCGACGGCCGCGCCAGCATCCCGTGGGTTGCCACGCCCAACGAGCCACGCCAAACCAGGCAGCAGCCCAAAGAGGGGATAGCTGCCCACATCCTCGGGAAAGACGACGAGCTGAGCGCCCTCGCCCACAGCGGTCGCCGCAGCGGAGAGCACCTGATCAACATAGCTGAGCACGCTGTGATGCAGGCGCGCCTCCAGCTGCACCACGCCCACGCGCGTCCTGCTTCCCTCCAGCGACCTGGGCAAGCCGACGGGCGGACGTCTATCGAGGTACCGCTCGATGCGCGCATGTCGCACAAGCCATGCGATCAAACGCCCAGCTACGGCCACAATCGCACGCCCAAAGCCGGCCATCACTCCCACACCTCTCGGTAGAGATGCGGCAGATAGCGTTCATACAGTGTGGGGTTCAGCGAATCATGGATGGAGTACTCGTCCACGACCTGGCGGCGACGGCCCCAATCCAGGTCGCCGATTGCGACATCGGGCTCGCCGTTGCCAGACGACGAGACGACGCCAGACCCGTCGCCAGTGATCTCGCAGGTCCCCAGGATGACAGCCCCATAGGGCCCAGAGTCGGTCCAGCCGCTCTCGAGTCCGAATACCTGGTTCCCCTGCACATCGCGCCAAAGGCGGGCCATCATGGCGTGGATCTGCCCGGGGTGTGATACGGCCGGATGGACGAGGAGTCCTGCGCCCTGCAAGCAGAGGATCCGCCCGACTTCGGGGAAAAGAACGTCCTCCCCCGCCACTAGTCCCACCTCAGTCCAGCCAAGGTCCACCAGCGATAGCGTATCACCAGGCACGAGTCCCAGCCGAATCTGGTCCTCGTTCAGATGCGTCTGCCACTGGACGCCCGCGAGGTCACCTTTCGGCGAGAGCATGACGACGGCATTGCCCACGCTCCCAGCGAGAGACAAGGGAATCCCACCTGCCACAAGCCAAACAGCACGGCTCGCAGCAATGGTGAGCAGACCCGAGATCAGTCGCTCGCCCAACTCTACCCAGCGCTGATGAGCGTCCGTACCGCCGGAGCACAGGCGAGCCAGAGTGCCCCAGCCGCTCGGCGCATCCTCAGGAACTGCGGCCGTGTATCCCACAGCCCGCCACCCCAGTCCACCTGGCAAGACAAGGATCTCCGCCTCCTGGGACGACGCCCTGGCTGCCAGATCATCTGCCTCGACCAGCAGGTTGGCCGTCGGGCACCAAGTTGGCTTCAGGTGTGCGACAGCCACTCGGGTGTTCGCCATGCTTACCCCTCAAGCGACTCGGCAGACGCTCGTCGGACGCTCAGGAGCCGGCCATCACTGTTGGGCTCAGTATCGGATCTTTGTTGCTCTCGATAGGATTCACAGCCGTGCAAATCGGCCGCGCACCGGCTGAGCCCCAACGCTACTGTCTCTCTAGGACTCCTCGTTGCCGACCACGGCGCGCCAAGGGCCATGGATGCCCTCCTCGGACACGCCGAAAAAGACGCGATGCTCTCCCGAGCCGACGCGTTGCACTAGATCATAGTGCGGCTTGCCCGCCCGCCGGTAACGATGCCAGATACCAAGGTCGCCATGCCACTTGACCTTCTCGGGCGCAAACGTTCCCTTTTCCTTGAGCGCGATGGCATAGCGCCACAATCTCCGCGCCGAAGAGTGCGTCACGTTGCCCACCTCGTGTCCGTCGCGCAAGTCTCGCATGGTGTGATAGAGCACGCCTTTGCGCTCCTCGGTCTTGGCGATCTCCACTCCTGTATGCGGAGGCTCGACGCCGCCACTTGCCGGAGCGCTGGCGCGCGCCTTGGCTGGCTCCTCGGCCTGCTTGGGCTCTTCACGCTTAGGCTTGGGAGGTGCGGCCTCCTTTGCGCGAGGCTCTTGCCGCTGCGGCTTTCGTTGCGGCTCCGGACTAGGCCGGGTCTCCTTCAGCTCTGCCCTGACTTCGCGCCGGACCAGAGCGACGATCTCGTCGCGCATGGCCAAGTTGGTCTCCGACTCTTGCCGGATGTAGATCTTGCTGCCCTCGAGCACATAGGGGAGATCGTCCCCCTTGGGAACGCGCAAGCGCAGCACGGGCTTGCCGTGGCTTCTCAGAATGCTGTAGCTCACGTCTAGTGACGGCGTCACCAGACGGTCGACTTCTTTGCGAAGCTCCGCCAGCGACGCATCGGCGTCGTCGACTCCCGCTACAGGCGCCTTTGGGTTGGACGAGAGCCCCACATAGACGGTTCCTCCGTTTGTGTTCGCAAAAGCAACCACATCGCGCAGCACCGCATGGAGGCGTCCTCCACGTCTCGTCATGCTTTCGTGAAAGCTCTGCACATGCGAGGGACCCGACTTGCGAGCGGCCATGACATGGTCGTAGGGCTCTGCCTCATGGCGATAGGGGCGCGTGCGATCGAACTCATCGCTCTCAAAGAGGTCAATCAGCGCCTCGACGGTCATCTCTGGCAAGAGCACCTCGGTAGCGCGCTCGCCGACGCCTAGCTTCTGGTTGTCGCCCTCCACACCCCGTACGCGGTGGGCGTCGGAGCCTTGGATGCAGTGCATGCGTCGGGGGTATTCGGGCTTGGATCCGTCAAAGAACGAGGCGGTGGTCCGGCGCCGCTTGCTCTCCAGGTCCGTGACCTCGAGCGCGTGGAGGTTGGGGTCTTGGGTGTAGGAGATCTTGGTCTGGCCACCGAAACCATGTCGGAACGTGGCCACACCATGGGTAGAGTTGGCATGGGCGGCGATCACCAGGGCGCCTGCGATCCGCATGGCGCGGTAGGCGGTGATGACGTCAGCCGTAGCGCCTACCTCGGTGAGCCCCTTGTCCAACGATGCAGGAGGCACGTTGAGCTCCAGCAGAACATGCTCCACCACACGAATCGGCGTATCAGCCTCGAAAATGGCCAGGATGTGAAACCCCAGCGTTGCCGTTAGCTCGAATCCAGGGAATACCTTGATCTTGGTTAGGAGCCGGCGGTATTCCTCTAGCCGCTCCTTGTCCTTGGCCTGGTACCGCCCCGACTCTACCCAGCGCTCCAAATCCGATATCTCGCGCTGCATGGCCGCGTATCCCGCGACCGTATTATGGTCGGTAAAGGCGATCGCATCCAGGCCCTCTTCCTCGGCCTTGCGAAGGATGTCTAGATAGCTGACACCCTCTTCGACATAGTCTTCAGAACCGGGGGTGTGGATGTGCAGGTCAACCCGCTTCCACGTCATCCCTCCCGTGTTCGATGGTCTTCTCGATCTCTTTCTTGCCACTGTCAGAATCCTTATCATCGCCGAAAGCGGTCGCAAGGACTTGGCCCACATGGCTCACAAGCACAAAGCGGATGTCGTCGCGGACCTCTTCCGGCAGATCGTCTAAATCACTCTCGTTGCGCTCGGGGAGACAAACCGTCTTTAGCCCCGAACGGTGCGCGGCCAGCACCTTTTCCTTGATCCCGCCAACGGGTAGGACCTGGCCGCGCAGGGTAAGCTCGCCCGTCATTGCGACGTCGCCGCAGACCGGCTTGCCGGTCAGCAGCGAAGCGAGCGCCGTCGCCATCGTCACGCCGGCCGATGGGCCGTCCTTGGGAATAGCGCCGGCAGGTACGTGCAGGTGGATATCGATCTTGCCAAAGACCCCGGGGTCGATGTGGAGTTCCTCAGCCTTGGAGCGCACATAGCTCAGAGCCGCCGTGGCCGATTCCTTCATCACGTCCCCTAGCTGGCCCGTGATGGTGAACCCGCCTTTGCCGACCATCTTGGTGGCCTCGACGAACAAAATGTCGCCACCCGCCGGCGTCCACGCCAACCCCGTAGCGACGCCCGGCACCTGCGTCCGGTTCGCCGCCTCGAAATGATACTTGCGCTTGCCCAGGTACTCGGGGACATCCCTCGCGTCAATGCAGACAGTCCCAGCAGATCCCTCGGCCACGCTCGTTGCCACCTTGCGACACACGGCCCCGATCTGGCGCTCGAACTCGCGAACGCCGGCCTCGCGCGTGTATTCGCGAACGATGCGCCTCAGCGCATCATCGGTGAGGCTGACTTCATCGCTGCGCAACGCGTTCTCGCGAAGCTGCCTGCCAATGAGATAGCCTCGGGCGATGTTGAGTTTCTCTTCTTCGGTGTAGCCCGAGAGCCGCAGGATTTCCATGCGGTCACGCAGCGGGGCTGGGATCGTATCCAGGACGTTGGCCGTGGTGATGAACATCACCTGCGAGAGGTCAAAGGGTACGTCGATGTAATGGTCGCGGAACTCGCGATTCTGTTCCGGATCGAGCACCTCCAGCAAGGCCGACGCGGGATCGCCACGAAAGTCGCTCCCGATCTTGTCCACTTCATCCAGCATGAACACAGGGTTGCGCGATCCTACTCGCCGGATGGCCTGCAGGATCCGCCCGGGCATGGCGCCAATGTAAGTGCGTCGATGGCCGCGAATCTCGGCCTCGTCGTGCATGCCCCCCAGGGACTGCCGGATGAACTCCCGGCCCATGGCCCTTGCAATGGACCGGCCCAGAGACGTCTTGCCAACGCCCGGCGGCCCCACAAAGCAGAGGATGACGCCCTCTCGCTCCCGTCGTATCTGATCCCCCACGCTATCGCCATCGTCTCGCTGGAGCTCATCGGATCGCTCCTGCCGCAACTTGCGCACGGCCAGGAACTCTACAATGCGGTCCTTGACCTCGTCTAGGTCATAGTGGTCCTCGTCCAGCACACGACGGGCCTCGCTGACGTCAAGGTTGTCCTCGGTCACAACCTGCCAGGGAAGTTCCGTCAGCCAATCCAGATAGGTGCGGATCACCGAGTACTCGGCCGCAGCCGCGGGCAAACGGCTCAGCCGATCCAGCTCTCGCAGCGCCTCCTTTCTCGCCTCTTCCGGGAGCCCCGCCGACGCGACTTTATCCCGGAGCTCCTCGATCTCCTTCGCCTGTTCGTCATCCTCGCCCAGCTCGCGCTGGATTGCCTTGAGCTGCTCACGCAAGAAATACTCTCGCTGGCCCTTTTCCATGGTAGACTGAGCATCGGACTGAATCTCCTTGCTCAGCTCCAGCACGGCCACCTCGCGCATGACGATCTCGGTCAAGCGCTTGAGCTTGGCTGTGACCGAGTCCATCTCTAGGATCTCTTCACGCGTGGCCATATCCATGCGCGTGAGCGAGGCGATGACATAGGACAACTGCTTGGGATCGTCACTGCCAAGTGCCGTCGACACCATCTCGTCAGGCAGATAGCTCGCCAGCTCGACCAACCGTCGGAAGCTTTCCGCAGCGGTCCGCATGGCCGCTTCGATCGTAACGCCGTCCTCCACAATCTCGGGGACGGGCACAATCTGGGCCCGCATGTAGGGCTCTTGCTGGGTGTACTCGGTCGTTCGGATGCGCTCGACGCCTTGGACAATGATATGGAGCGTGTCGTCAGCGGAACGTGCCAGCCGATGGATCGTCGCCACCGTGCCGTACTCGTAGAGATCCTCAGGAGTCGGATCCTCGATCTCAGGATCCTTGAGCGCGACAAGAGCGACCATTCTATCGGCGACGACCGTATCATCCACCAGTCGGACGGATCTGGGCTTCTGTACGATGAGAGGAAGCACCGTCAACGGGAAAACGACCGTATTCTTCAAAGGCAGCACAGGGAGCTCATCAGGCAGCTCCCGATTCTCACCTTGATCTACCGAAGCGGCGCCTGGCAGCCCCTGCCCCTTGGTCTTGACGACGCCCAGTAGATCCATCGCGCTCTCGCCCAGCGTCTCCCACTTCATGCGTTCAACACCCCGTTATCGTTCATCAGCCGGCACGACGCGCACCGGAACCCGGCGCGGCGCCTTTGGCAGACGTACATACAGGAAACCGTGCTCATAGACCGCTTCTACCGCATCGGGATCGACCGTCCAGCCGAGCTGCAGCTCAGTCATGAACGCGCCGTACCGAATCTCCATATTCTGATAGCCCCGCTTGCCGCCGGGATCGTGTCGCACTCCCGAGATGACCAGGCGTCGATCCATCAGCTCTATGAGAAAGTCCTCCTCGCGCATCCCTGCGACCTCAACCTTGATGACCACATGCTCGTCAGTCTCATAGGCATCGGTCGGCGGCCGCCAGAAGCGTCGCCCGCTTCCGACTGACCAGCCACCATCCCCCAAGCGCATGAAAAGAAGCTGTCCCAAGCCGTCTTCGCCA
>CAYOBT010000060.1:0-10412 GCA_964402205.1 uncultured Anaerolineales bacterium | reverse complement strand
AGCTCGATCTCCTCGTGGCCGGGGTAGCCGCGCTTTTGGCCGGGCCCGCGCCCAAACACCTCGTCGATATAGTCGGCATAGCGCTGCATCACCCGCAGCAGCTTGTCCTTGCCCGTCCCCTCATCGTAGGCGACGGCTGCCTCCATCAGGTGGCCCGCGCAGTACAGCTCGTGAGCGTCACGCACGTTGGTCCAGCGCTTCTCGGGCTCGACCACGGTGAAATGCACGTTCAGGTAGCCGTCGGGCTGTTGAGCCTTGGCGATGCGCTCGATGGTTTCGTCGGCGAGGGCTTCGAGCTTGGGATCGGGGCTGTTGCCCAGCGCATAGCCAACGGCTTCGATCCACTTGGCAACGTCGGACTCCCAGAAGATGTGCGGCGGATTGGGGTCCCCGAGCTTCCACGTGAGATTCAGCGCGTCGAGGCGGCCCGTCTCTGCGAGTTGGCGGTACTGGATGGGCAACGTCTCGCGGCGGTTAATCTCTTGGCGCTCCCCCCAGAAGCCACCCAACTCTACCTTGTGATGCGGGACAGCCTTCAGATGGTTAGGCATCGGTCTCCTTCCGCGGATCTTGGCGGTCACGTCTGCCACCCACAAGCACGTCTCCCGAGAGCTCCTCGATAAGCGATACCAGCTTGAGCTCGCCGTCATAGACCGCATCGAGCACAAAGCGCTGGTCTCGGGCCACGTACGCATAGATATCGGCGTCGGTGTCGGGAGTGGCGAGGCTTCCCAACGCGTCCTCGGCTACCCAGGTCAACCTGCCCTCGCGACACGCAGGCGGCGGGAACGTCTCCCCCACGTCCGCGCTGTAGATGAACGTGATCCAGTTATACGCGACCGGCGATGTCTCGACAAGGACGCCACGGAAGGTCACGCCGTCGAGCGTGACGCCGGCCTCCTCGCGGGCCTCGCGGATGGCCGCGTCGCGCGGGGATTCGTGGGGCTCGATGTGCCCGCCGATGGGGACGTGCATGCCATAGAGGGCGCCCGGCTTGGTCCGGCGGATCAGGAGCATGCGCCCTCTCACCTCGCCATGGGAGGTCTCTGGATCCCGCGCCTGCAGGATGCAGAGCACGGCGCACGCTTTCAGGCCGCTATCTTGCATCGCATCGAAGCCTTTCGCTGTCTAGGCGGTCTCGGGGATATCGCGCGGCGCCTGGTAGAGCGCCAGGATGTTCTCCATGGACGTGTTCGCCTGGATGTTGTGGCATGGCGCGATGATATAGCCGGTGCCGGCGCGTCCCAGCGTCCGCAGGTTGTAGGCCACCTCCTCGCGGACGTCGTCGGCGGTGGCAAACGGCAGCGTCTCTTGGTTGTCCACCCCGCCGTGAAAGCAGAGCTTTCCCGCGTACAGGCGCCCCATCTCGGCGCGGTCCATGCCCTTGCAGCGCCACTGGATCGGGTTCAGCACGTCGATGCCCATCTCCAGCAGGTCGGGGATCAGCTCCATGATGGCGCCGTCGTCGTGGTGGAACACGCGGATGTCGTAAGACTTGGCCAGGTCCATGGCGCGTTGCATCCAGGGGCGATAGTACCGCTCAAAGGAGCGCTTGCTGATGAGCAGGCCCGTCTGGCTGCCAAAATCGTCGGTGACCTGCGTCGTATCGATCATCTCGGCGGCGGCCTCAAAGCAGCGCTGGTGGTACTCCAAGAAGAACTCGCCCACGCGTTGCATCAGGTAGGCGGTGTACTCGGGGCGCAGCGCCGTGTCGATGAGCGAGGCCTCCAGCCCGCGGAGCTGGTTGTGCCAATAGAACACTGCGGTATAGCCGACCATGGTAGCGCGGTCGCCCTGCGCGGCCAGCAGGTCCGGCAGCGCGGAATAGTCATACCAGTCGGGCTCGGGCCACGGGTAGCGCTTCAGGTCGTCGATCGTCTCGGCGTCGGCCAGTGGATAGCCGACCTGCTCCTCATAGATGCCGGTGGCGTAGGCCTGGGTCTCGTACACCATGCCCCACTCGTTCTGCCGCCGTCCCTCGCCCAGATCGGGCGGCTCGGGCCCAATGTAGGGCGGCGAGACGCCCATGATGCCGTCGATGTCCAGGGCTTCGAGGACGCGCCGCCACTCGTTGGTGCCCGCGTACTCTTTGAGGCGCTCCGCTACCTCGACGACGCACCAGATATCCGTGGGGAATCGGTCCAGAGGCTTCAGGTCGATGGCCGCTAGCACGCGCTCGCGTCGGGACATGGGGGATACTGGGTTGTGGGACATGGCATGGCGCCTCCGCGCGCCTTGGGATGAGGTCGGTTAGCTATGTCGTCGCTCGAGAGCGCACTCGATCCGTTCCAGCGCGATCTGCAGCCGCTCCACACTGTTGGCGTAAGAGAGACGCAGGTAACCCTCGCCCTCTTCCCCAAACCCGGTGCCCGCCAGCGTGGCGACACCGCCCTCTTCCAGCAGATAGGTCTCTAGCTCGGCGCTGCTCAGGCCAGTGTCGCGGATATTGGGGAAGGCATAGAACGCCCCGCCGGGCATGGCGCAGCGCAGCTTTGAGATGGTGTTGAGCCCTTCCACCAGCACGCGACGGCGCTCGGCAAAGGCGTCCAGCATGGCCTGGACTGGCTCCCACGGCCCACGCAGCGCCGCGACGCCGGCCATTTGCGTGGCTGTGGCAGTGCACGAGTTCGAGTTGACCATCAGCAGCGCCATCTTGTCTGCCATGGCCTTGGGCATGACGCCGTAGCCCAGCCGCCAGCCCGTCATGGCCTAGGTCTTGCTGAACCCATGCACGACGACGGTCCGCTCCGACGTCGACATGCCGGGCATCTCGGCGATGCTGGCAAAGGTCCCGTCATAGTCCATGAACTCATAGATCTCGTCCGAGACGGCTACGATGTCGTGCGCGACGCACAGCTCGGCTAGCGCGGCCAGGTCCTCGCGCGGGATGACGCCGCCCGTCGGGTTGTGCGGCGAGTTCAGGATGATTGCGCGCGTGCGCGGCGTGATGCGCGCGCGCACGTCCTCCAGCCGAAAGCTGAACCCCAGCTCCTCGCGCAGAGGATAGGCGATGGGCTCGGCCCCGCAAAAGCCGATCACGCTGCGATAGATGGGAAAGCCAGGATCGGGGTAGAGCACTTCGGTGCCGGGCTCGGCCAGCGCCAGCAACGCGAAAAAGAGCGCCGGCTTGGCTCCTGGCGTCACCACCACTTGCTCTGGCGAGATGCTCAAGTTGCGGCGCGCGCCGATCCGTTCCGCAATGGCCTCGCGTAGGGCGGGGATGCCCGGCGGCGGGGCATAGTGAGTCGCGCCGTCTCGCAACGCGCGGCATGCCGCCTCGACCACGTGCTCGCTGGTAGCGAAATCCGGGTCGCCGATCTCCAGGTGGACGATGCCCCGTCCCTCGGCCTCCAGGGCGCGAGCTCGCGCCAGCACGCGAAAGGCGGACTCGCTGGAGAGCTGGCTCATGCGTTGGGCATAGGTGATGCTCATCTCGCTCCTCGAGGGGTGTGCCTACTCGATGTATCCCAAGCCCCGGAGCCGCTCCTGCAGGGCCTGGTCCTCCTGGATCCGCAGTTGCTCGCGAGCCCAGGTCGCCGGGCGACGCAGCCTTGCTTCCTCGACCATCTCTGCCAGCAAGGCGTGCAACTCGTCGCCAACGTCCGCGTGATCATCCAGCCGATTGCTGGTCTCTCCGGAATCTGCCGAGGTATCGAACAGCTCGTCTGGCTGGCCATCCACCGTGATGAGCTTGCAGTTGTCGCGATAGATGGCGCGGCGCATGGCCCGGCACCGCCAGACGTCGATGGCTTCTGGGTCCTGCATCTCCATCAGGTGGATGAGTGTGTCGGGCGGATAGGCCTCGGCGAGGACTCCCCCGCTCTCGATGTCAGCGTGATCGCCGTTGTGCCCGTTGGCCTCTACCGCCGCGCGGAGGCTGAGGGAAGTCACATCGACGGGAGCACCGTCGCCGTTGGCCACGCGACCGTTGCTTCGAGGCTCGATGCCCACGGCGTCGAGGATGGTATGGAACGCGCGCCTGGCCCCAACCGGCTGCGAGACGCGCCCGTTGGCGGAATAGAGCGGCGGGTACCGCACGATCATGGGCACGTGGAGCAGGTCGTCGTAGGCCACCATCGAATGCCCCACAAAGCCGTGGTGATTGAGGCCCTCGCCGTGGTCGGACAAAATGATCACCATGGTCGAGTCACGCACCTCGGGCTGGGCAAGGTAGGCGAACAGCCGCCGCATGAGGTGATCCTGGAATGCGATCTCGGCGTCGTACAGATCGTTGAGGACACGATCCTCGAGCTCGGGCAGCGGCTCTTCCATCGGCACCATCCAGCGATAGTGCTGCCCATTGTAGGACCGCATGAACTTGCGCGCCTCCGCGTCATCTCGCCAGTAGGGAGCGAACTGGTGGATGAACCGCGGCCGCGGCAGGTATGGCAGGTGTGTCTCCATCAGGTTGACAAAGGCGAACAGCGGACGCTCGCGGCCGCGCTTGAGCCGAGTCTGGAGGCACCCGACCAGGTCGCGCAAGGAGAGTGCCGTGTTCCCCTTGAAATTGACGCGGCCATTCCAAAGCCGCGCGATGGTCGGATTCAACGCCAGCTTGAGCAGGAACTCGCTGCGGGCGAATCGGTCCTGGATGGGCATCAGCAGTCGCCGCCAGGCACTGGCTAGACGCATGCCGGTACGTTTGGCCAGGCTGGGACGCGCCTCGCCGGTGTTCGGTCGGTTGGGGACGGCGCCGCCATAGTTGTAAAAGGCTTCAAAGCCTCGGTCCAGGCCATTGTCCACCACCCCGAGTAGGGGGTTGTTGCAGAACCCGACCGTCTGGTAGCCCTGGTCGTGCAGGGCGTCAGCCAGAGAGATTAGCTCGGCGCTGTGTCGGTCGTGGATCTGAGCCGTGAGGTGCGTCGACGGGTACTCGCCCGAAAAGAGCGACGCGTGCGCCGGAATGGTCCACTGTGCTGGCGAGATGGCCCGCTCGAAAAGCACCCCTTGCTCGGCGAATGCATCGAGGTTGGGGCTGGTCGGACGGGGATAGCCATAGCACGACAGGTGGTCGGCGCGGAGCGTATCGAGCACAATCAGGAGAACATCGGGATGACGGGGAACACTTGCCACGTGATACCTTGCCTTCGCAAACTCAACCGACGCGCACCGAAGGGGCGGCGCCAGCAAATCTACACATCGCCTCCAAGGCTACCCTAGGCTGCGAATGAATGCAAAGTAGCCTGCCCCATCTTTGTGCACTGCTTGTGGAGGCCGATTCAGCCGCTGCGCCTGATGCACGGCAGATAGACAGGCGACATGATCAGCGTCTGGACGTTGCGCTCATACGTGCTGCCTTCTACGGCAAAGCTCGCCGTCGCGATGATCGGGCTGCCCGGCGGAGCGTCCTCTGCAACGGTGACGGTCAGCGTGATGCGCGCCCCCTCGCCAGCCGCGAGGCTCTTGGCCCAGACCAGCGCGTCGCCATCCCAGGCGCCATCGCTATGCCCCTGGTACACCGTGTGGTCGGGCAGCGGCAACGTGACCGTGACGGCTTTGGCGGCTGTGGCCGTGTTCTCGACGCCGATCTCGTAGCTTAGCGTCTGGCCGCGAGTCGCGCGATCATGAGAGACGGTGAGGCTCGAGTTGCCCCCTGCGACGATCCGCAGCGTCCCCTGGCCCAAGGCGCAGTGCCCCAGGTCGTCACAGGCCTCCACGGCGAGGGGGTACCAACCCTCCTCTTCAAGGACAACGGCCACTGAGGGCTGCGTTGTCGTCCGCTCGATCACGCCCTCGCCATCCCCGATGCGCCAGCGGAACCCAGAGAGCGCGGCGCCCGCCGACGAGGTGGGCTCGCACGTGATGGTGGTCACGTCCCACGGGGCCCCGAGCTGGTCGGGCACGTCCACGCTGACCTCGTCGGTGAGCCAATCCATCAGGAGGCCCACCAACTCAGCGCGGGATGTGACGCCTTGGCGGTCGCTAACGCCCTCGAATCCAAAGGAGAGATAGGCGGCGCGGTACGCCAGCGTCGGCGTCGCACCATCGAGCGCGGGCTCCTCTGCCTTGGCCACCCCGACGCAGCCCCCAGCCTCCGGCTGCCCTCCCGCCACCCCCGCGATGCAGGAGACAAGGCCCGCGTCCGTGCCCGAGGGATCGCCCTCAGGGGCCACCTCGTCGATGGATATCTGGTTTCCCTCCCCATTGCCGATGGGGCCTAGGTCCAGCGCGACGCCACCCATCCAGGTCGCCGGCGCGCCGCTGACGGTCACTGCCTCGGCGGGTGGCTGGCTATCATCGAACAGGCTCCCCTGGATCCACCGTGCGCCGAGGTACCCGTGGTACAGATCTGAGCGGCCATAGACTGGATCCTCGCTGGCGTTGACGTCGCTAGCTTGCGCCAGGTTCTGCCCCAAGGCGAGCAGCCGACCCCCGCCCTCCAGGTAGGCGGCCAATAGTTGCTGGTCGGCGGCGGTCAGGGGCGTCGTGACGCCAAAGTATCCGTCAGGATGTGGGTTGTCTCCAGTCATCCAGATGATGACAGGATAGCTCGCCAGCGTGTCCAGAGCGGGCAGCGTGGTTAGCATCGTGCCGCTGCCGCAGCGCTCATCGGCGCGCCACACGGCATAGCTCCAACCCGCCTCCGAGAGGGCCGGCCCCAGGTAAGCATCCACATAGTCGCGATGCCCGTCAAAGTTGGAGAAATCGTTGTCGATGACCAGAACCTGCGCGGTCGCCAACGCTGGCTCTGCATAGACCCACAGCGGTGTTCGAACGACTCCGCGGTCGGCCGACGCCGCCCAGATGACCTCGCCCATGAGATCCCCCTGCCCGTCCGCGTCGATCTGGAGGCTAAGGGTGACGGCTTGGCTGGCCCCAGCGGCCAGCGCGATGGCGCCCGGCAGGGTGATCGCGACCGCCGATGTGAGCTCCACGGTCGGCGTGATGGTGAGGCTCTGCGTGGTGACGTTGGTGAGCGTCAGGACGCGGGTGTAGCCCGCGTCGGGCTGAACGCGCGGCAGGCTTAGCGCGATGGGGTCTGCCAGGAGCGGCGCGTCGGCGGCGAGGTCCACGCGCAGGTGTCCCGCCCCGCGATCGAGGAGCGTGGCCGTGGAGCCGTCCTCGTTGGCGAGGCCCGTCGGGTCCGCGGACCCGACCATGGCCGCCTTGACCGCGTCGTGGTCCCAGGTGGGATGTGCTTCAAGCAGCAGCGCGGCCGCCCCGGCCGTCTGGGCGGCGGCGAGGCTGGTGCCGGTGGCCTGCAGCCAGGGGTTGCCGCCCGCGAGGTGGCCCGCGGTCAGGATGTCCACGCCAGGAGCGACGAGATCCGGCTTGAGGGCGACGCCATAGGCCGGCCCGCGAGCGCTGGCCTCCCAGATGATGCCGGGATCTGTGGCTTCGAGCCGACCGCCGCCGTCCAGGACGACCTCGCTCGTGTCGTACAGTGTCGTCCACGCGGCGAGATCATCGCCGACGCTCTTGGCGACGGTAACCGATGGAATGGTGATGTCGCCAGCGCCGCAATGCGTTCCGGCGCAGGCAAAGGCGGGGGTGGTCTCGTCGGTGTTGGCGAGGATCAGCGCCACGGCGCCGGCCTGTTGCGCGTAGAACACCTTATCCGCGATGTAGCAGCTCCCGCGCTTGGCGATGGCGACGCTGCCCTCCAGGGCGTTGGCTGGTAGGGGACTGCAGGCATAGGGGCTGCCGCCGACGCTGGCGTCCTGAACGTGCTGCAGCCGTGTGGAGGGCCACGTATCGGTGATGACCCCGCCGAACAGCGTCGGCTCGTAGGGCTGGTTCTGGAGTGACGATGGCACCGGTGTGGGTGCGGTGACGTCCAGGCGGTGGCGCACGACGCGCTCGCCCTTGCTCACAGCTCCCGCCGTGAGGACGCGCTCGATGCCACCGGGGAGCCGCGTGGCGCTACCCCCCGCTGGTCCGACGTTGCCAGCCGCCGCCACGACGACCACACCGGCGTTCATGGCCGCTTGCAAGGCCTGTGCAACGGGGGAGCGAAGCGGATGCACATAGTGAGGGCTGCTCCACGCCAGCAGCAGCACATCGGCGCCATCGGTGACGGCATCCTCGATGGCCTGAAGGAGTTCGCTGGAATAGGCCAGCTCCTCGCCGTCCGCGTTGGGGTAGAACACGCGATAGTTGCTCAGCCAGGCCCCAGGCGCCACACCACTGACGAGGACGTCGCGTTCCCAGAGTGTGGCCGTGACCACGTTGCCAGCAGCGGCGACGGCCATGGCGGTGCCGTGATAGCTCGCGTCGGCACCGGGAGCCGGCGTGCCCTCGCCTTCGATGGGCGGATCCTCTGGCCGCACATAGAGCCGCGACGCAATCACCTTGGCCGTTGTGAAGCGAGTATCGCCCTTGGGGAATCCTGTGGGATAGGACCAGCCCGTCGGATCCAAGGCCGGGTGCGTCGAGTCGATGCCGCTGTCGAGCACGGCGATAGTCACGCCCGCCCCGGTGTCCTCTCGGCCGCCTAGCGTGGGCCAAAGCGCGTCGGCGCCGATAGCGGCGACGCTTGCCTGAAGCGCTGGCTCGTAGGCAATCTCGGCGTACACCTCGGCGACATCGGGGAGCGTGGCCAAGGTTGCCGCCGCCAGCGTCGCATCGCCAAACAAGCGCACAGCCGCGCCTGAAAACACAGCCGCGTACTGTCGCTCGACCACGGCATTGGGCAGAGCATCGGTGAGGGCGTCGGCAAAGGCGGCTTGCTGGGCCGCGAGGGCGTCCACGTCGCTGCCGAGGATGGCGGGAGCACGTTCGAACCGAATGATGAGCCGCGTCGAGCCCATCGGGGACTCGGCCGACGCCGCGGGCACAGCAACCGACGCGACGTTCGCCACCGTGAGGGCCGCTACCAGCAGGAGGCCTAGGCCAAAGCGGACCATGGCGCGGGTTGCTTGTGAGGACCGTCGCATAGCGCCTCCTCTGGCAGGGCCGGATGATGTCAGTCGGCGGGGGCTCCCGAACCCTCCGGTTCGCAGCAGCGCCGCCAGACACCGCTGGCGCGCAGGGCTTGTAGCGCGGAAAGGTCGATGGTCAAGGGACAGATGGACACGACGCGATCGACGAGCAAGGCATGGGCGTCGCTATCCGGCTCGAGAACGTCCCAGTCGATCTCACGGGCGTATCCTTCGAGGGCCTTCTCGCCGTTGGCGTCTTCCACGACCACCGACTCAAAGTAGCGCTGGCGCGTAAGGCGCGTCAAGCGCCATGGTGTCTCGAAGGTGGCGTTGGCGGGCACGTCAATCTTGATGACGTCCACGCCGGGCGGCAGCCCATCCCTCATGACGAGGGATGCCGCCTTGTGCGCGATCAGCGCCGCAGCAGAGAAATCCACGTCCTCGCTGTGGCTAAAGTGATGATCGATGGCGGTTTCGACGGACACGGCCAAGCTCGGGATGCGCAAGCTGGCGGCTTCGATGGCCGCGCCCACGGTGCCCGACACGGTGACGCCGGTCCCCACGTTCTCGCCATAGTTGATGCCAGAAATGGACAGCGCGACGGGCCGCGTCGCCAGCGTCATGATGGCGCGTCGCACCGTGGCTGCAGGCGTTCCCTTCACGGCATAGCAGCCAGCCACCGAGACATCCGGCGGCGGTGTGTGTCCGGCAACCTCGCCGTTGCCGCCTAGGCCCCGGCCGACCGCCGATTGCTGCGTCTCGGGCGCCACGACGAGGAGGTCGCCCAGATCCTCTACCGCGCGCGCGAGCTCCCACAGCCCGGGAGACCCGATGCCGTCATCGTTGGTGAGCAGGATGAGAGGCCGCTCGTGTGTGCTTGCTCGTCTCATGGGAACCGCAGCTCGGTGGTGTCTAGCCACGGCTCATACCCATTCCACTGCCGCACAAACCCCGGCCGAGCTTCCTCGTAGGCTGTGACGATTCGGTTGGCTACCGATTCGCGCTCCTCCGCCGAGAGACCACGTGTCTCGCGTAGGTAAGCGGCGACGCGTCCGTGCAGGACGGCCAGAAAGGCGTCCGCGACCCGGTCGGGGTCGCCGTCGCCCTTGTTGTACGCCAGCGCAAAGCAGTAGACCACCCTCGCCCAGAGGTCGACGGGAAAGAGCACCTCGTCATGCGGCATCTGGCTGACTGCGTGGATGGCCTTGACGGCATCCGGCGGCACGATCCGATCCAGCAGATGGCCAAACTCGGCCAACCCCTCGCGCATACCCACCATCAGTTGCCGTTGGCAGCCTACTGGGCACTCGATGTGGCGATCGGGGCTGCGCTCCCCGACAAAGGGCACGGCCACATAGGGAGGTTCGGGTACCCATTGTCGGCGATGGACGGTTAGCGTGCGAAAGAGGGTTCCCACCGCGTGCAGAATCCGATAGTCGGTCATCGATCCTGGATCGATGCTGCCCTCACCTCGGTAGCCGAGGTCCACCTGACCCACGTGCCAGTCGCCCAGGAGCGCCTCGGTGGTGAGCCAGACGTTGATGCCAAACC
>CAYOBT010000059.1:0-10423 GCA_964402205.1 uncultured Anaerolineales bacterium | reverse complement strand
AGTAGAGCCCGTCTTGGGGCATCTTCCATGTGACGCCCCATTCGTCGCGGAAGGTACGGTAGCCTTGGTGCTGCTCTATGCTGGGGTGCTTGCGCACGACGTTGGGCATGAGGCCACGGGTATCGACCTCCAAGCGCGTGAGGATGGCTTCGTTCATCACTGCAAGTTGCTGCGTGACGTCAAAGAACTGGAACGGGGTTGGGCCTATTCCCATGGTCGTCATCAGGCGAAGGTACGCATGGCGCGTGATCCCCGTGACCTTGGTGGTGCCCAGGTCAAAGGGGATTCTACCGGGCTCGCGGTGTTCCAGTGTTGTCAGTACCCTCTGCCTCGAGCTCGGCCGTTCCATCAGGCCTCCTCTCGTACGGATGCGAAAGCAGCGTGTGCGCCCTACCCGTCACGCTGCTTTCGCACAACGTTGGTCAGGGCGTCAAGAATGTTGGCGGCCAGCCGCGTCTAGCATCGAGGGCGAGTGCCTTGTTCTCAACGGACGAGTGGCTGTTCCAAGCCCGTGAAAACCGCTCCTGCCTGCGTCACAACCTGTCGAGCGCCGGCGTGATCTTGAGCACAGGGCACACCGAGTCGGGCGCGTCATGGGGGAAGGTCACGACCAGACCGCGCTGCTCCTGTTGCCAACTCAGAAGCGCGTCCCGGCCCAGGAGCCGCACGGTAGTGGCGCCGCAGACGGCGTTGCCCAACCCCTCCAGCGTCACCTGCCCCCCATCAGGCGCGCCCAGGAGGAACACGTAGAGGCTATCGGCCTTTTTGGTGAACCGCAGCGGCAGGCCTTCCCCTGTACTGCCCTCAGCCACTACCCAAGGCTCCGAGCCATAGATGGCCTCGCCGTTGACCTTGAGCCAGTGCCCGATGCCGCGCAGCCGGTCCTGCTGGGCCTGCGGGATGGTCCCATCGGCCTTGGGCCCGATGTTCAGCAGGAGGTTGCCATTCTTGCTGACCACGTCGACGAGAAGATGCACAGCTTCCTTGACACTCATATAGTCCTGGTCGCGTAGGCGCGCGTTGTAGCCCCAGGACTGGGGATCAAGCGAGTCGCACGCTTCCCACTTGTCGGCACGGATAGCGTCCAGCCTCTTTCGCTCTGGCGTGTAATAGTCGCCGTGGAAGCGCCCATCTTCACCGATGCCCCACCGATCGTTGGCGACCACCTCGTCTGGCTCTGGCGAGTGGTTGTAGTAGTAGGCCAGCACATCCTTGCCATGCCAGTGCTCAGCCCCCAGAGGGTTCCCGCTGGCATCCGTGGCAGGGCCGGTCCGCACATCGCCCCAGATCACGCTGGGCTGATACCGATCCACCAGCTCCTTGATCGACTCGTTCATGTAAGCTACCCAGCCTGGCTCGGGGTAGCGCGGATCCCAGAACGAGTAGGTCGTGTTGTGGTAGTAGCCCATCTTGAGGCCCTCACGCCGCACGGCCTCGGTGAGATCGCCCACCAGGTCGCGGTGGGGGCCCATATCGCCTGCATTGCGAGGCGTGTGCTTGGAAGGCCAAAGCGCGAATTCGTCACCGTGCTTGGCCGTCAGGACCACGTAGCGGGCCCCAGCCTCCTTGAAGAGACTGGCCCACTCGGAGGGAGCAAAGCGCTCTGCGGTGAACATGGGGATAAAGTCATCGTAGGCGAAATCTGGCCCGAACTTTTCCCGGTGGTAGTCATAGGCATCCTGCTTGATACTGGCCTTGAAGAGATCGTCTTCCAGATCGCCAGGCGTCGCCGTGTAGGGAGGCCCTCCCAGATTGCGCGCAAAGCAGGACGTGGGGCTCATAAACGTGATGTACCATTCGTGGTAGGCAGGGACGGCGTAGACACCCCAGTGGATAAAGATCCCAAACTTGGCGTCATCGAACCAGCTGGGCGTTCTGTGCTGGTCCAGGCTGTCCCATGTCGGCTGATAGCGCATCGGGCCACCTTCTGTCTCGATCGTCATGGTAACCTCGCTGTCGTGAACGCTACGCTAGTACTGCCCGTACGTGATGCCGGCCTGATAGAGAGCAATGACGTTCTCGGGCGGAACGCCAGGCTGGATGTTGTGCGGCTGCGAGAAGACAAAGCCGCCGTCCTGCTTGAACGCTTCGGTGCAGCGCTTGGCATAGGCCTCCACGTCGGCTGGCGATCCGGGGTAGAGCACGTGCTGCGGGTCGACGGCCCCTCCCCAGAAGACGATGTGCTTGCCGAACTCTCGCTGGAGCTTTTCCGGGTCCATGTTGGCTGCGCCGACCTGGACGGGGTTGAGCAAATCTACGCCGGCATCGATCAGGTCAGGGATGTACTGGTAGATGGACCCGCAGGAATGGAACAGTACGTAGAAATCGCTCACTTTGTGGACATGATCGTAGAAATCGCGGATGTAGGGGATGACCAGTTCCTTGACGGTGGCCGTGGCGTAGAGTCCGCCCTTTTCAGCGCCCAGGTCGCTGTACATGATGATGGCATCAATGCTGTTGCCGGCCACCTCGGCCAGGATGTCCACGCGCTGCTTCCACACGTCGTTGAGCTTGGCCATGAGCGCATGGACGAGGGACTTGTTGGCAGCCATGGCCATGTAAAAGTTGGCGTTGCCCATGAGCGGCCCAGCGATGTCGGTCCAGCCACCGACGATATCCGCCACGACGAACTTATGGCTGTCGCCAAGCCGGGCCGCTTCCTTCCCGAACCAGTCCTTTTCCTCATCGTCCATGACGGGGATGTCGAACGCCTCGATGTCTGCCACGGTCTCGGCATCCTCA
Organism: uncultured Anaerolineales bacterium; assembly: GCA_964402205.1. GTDB lineage: Bacteria > Chloroflexota > Anaerolineae > UBA1429 > UBA1429 > DAIRUQ01. The sequence goes on along the minus strand of CAYOBT010000059.1, from coordinate 7,681 downwards.
AGCGGAGACTTTACATAGTCAAAAAAGTATCCATCGGAAGGCATTCGATAGACGTAACCCCCGACCTCCCACTGGTAGGAGCCGTCCTCCAGGATCTCTGGCCGAAAGTCGGCGGACACCTTGACCGGCGTGCCATCATGCGGGGTCTTCCAGTCCTTCCAGCCCTTGTCACGACGAACCCCGTCAAAGTCCCTCAGTCCGTAGAGGGGCACGACGTCGGTTTGGAACAGTTCGGCTATCTCGTCGTCGACATGCACAAAGAACTGCTGCGTATCCGCGATCTGGATCGGCTTGTGGATGCCCAGCTTTTTGAGGAGCTTGTCATAGGCCTCGGCCAGGATCGTCGTGACCGCCGTGCCCCCCAAATCGATGGGCACTCTGTCCAGATCGCGCCTCTCGATGGCTGCCAGGACACGCTCTCTGCTGTTCATTGCTCCCTCCTATCATCAAGCAAACCAACCACCCCATTGCGCCAGTACCGGGCGGGCGAACACTGGCGCCGCGGACAGCGCATAGATTCACCCCTACGGACGAGCGGCCATCTAGCTAGGATCTCCCAAGGACGGCCACGTGGGCACTGCAGCTAGGGCCAAATCTCCTCATCCATCATGTCGAAGCCCGCCAGCACCCCAAACGCGCGGATCTGATCCGTCAGATCGCCGTACGTCGCCGCGCGATGGATGCCATACGCGTCTGGCGAATAGTGGCGCTGGATAGCGGCGGCGTCGCGCACCAGCAGCACGAGTTTGGTCCTGCACATGATCTCGTCAAAGCCTGCGCTGGAATGGCCATAGAGCGTCCGCCCGTCCGTGCTCCTCCCCGTGTGGAACCCCACCTTGCCATGCAGAGCGTACACCTTCCAGACGGTCACCGTCTCATCGAGCGGAAGCTCCACGGTGATGCCCGTGGAGGACCCAGGCTTTCCCGTGCCTCGCACCGGGCTCTCGGCGTGAGAGGTGATGGTGTAGGGGACCCTATCATCCCCATGCGGGTTGATCGGCGCTCCACAGTGCGTCAGGATCTCTGCCTGGCTAAAAGTATCGATCATCAGATCGCCCAGCATGCTTGGCCTTCCCGTGAGATAGTAGCCCAGGAGCTGGGTGACGAGGATGTTCGGGTAGTCCTGGCAGACCGCCTGGATCCCGCGCACCTTAAAGCCGCACTCTAGCGCCAGCCCAGGCCAGAACATGTCTTCGACCCTGCCGCTGCCCGTGAGCGATCGCATATGCGTCGAGACGGCGTTGCAGCCATGCCGCTCTCGCAGGGCATCATAGGCGAGGTAAGCGGACGCCGTGTGGATCACCTCCTCGCGACCCGTATCGGTGAACGCCGCGGCTTCTCGGATCCACTGGTCGGCGGTCGCCTCAGCTCGGGCACGATCGGCCTCGGCAACGGCCTGGTAGAATTCCTCTGGCGGCACCCTTTCGATCTCCACGCCGAGAGAAGCCTTCAGTGCCTGCGCATACCGCTCGTTATAGTCCGCTGGGAACGTCTTTTGCAGGTCGCCTTGGTAGTCTACCTGCGCGAGGACCGGATTGGGAGACACGGACAGAATCCTGCTACTCTTGAGGCGGCTGATGGCCACAAGCACTCGGAGCTTGCCCAGGAGGTCGTCATACATGGCGGGTGAGCGGTCCGTCACGCCCCGTCGGTCCAGCTGGGCAGTGAGGATGTGCCCCTTGCCGTAGGCAGGCCCCCCAACAAGGACGCTGTCTGGCTCGCTCCCAGTCGCATAGAGCTTGTAGGGGATGTTCATCCACTCAAACAGATTGTAGACCACGATGGTAGGCAACCCGCTGAGGGCCAGACCATAAAGCCGGCTAGCGCCGACGATCAGCACGCCATCCAGATCCACCTTGCGATGCTCTAGCTCGTTCAACACGCTATCGGGCGTGCACTGAGCGTCCGTCAGATCCCGCGCGATGAACTCGGCATCGGGAACGTCGTCTCGGAGCTGACGCAACAGGACGTCGTTGGTGAGCAGATCGCGGGGGACGTTCCCTGCCCCCACATAGCCAGGGGATGTGAATACGGTAAAGATCTTTGTCATGGTGGTCATCTTGGCCTCCTAGCTTGGCTCGAGCGCAGAGATGCCGCCTGGGGTCGAGTAGGTATGCCGCATGGGGCTGGCACAACGAGTAGATGTGGCAGCCTGCGCTCTCAACACGCGTCAGTCTTTCTGGGAGTGCCGTTGGATCTCAGCCAAGAGGAAAAGCTCTGAGGAAAGCCGAGACTCTAGCGGTGACTCTCGTCGACAGCAGCATAGGCCACAACCCGGTTCGTGTCAACGCGCTCATCAGGATACGGATACAATCAAGACCATCTTGCCCACATCCATCGAGACGCAAACGCCGCACTGACTGGCAGCGGCCAGGGCTCTTGGCCGCCTCACTCTCGCCCCTCCAGGATGCGCTCCACCACCTCCATCGCCAACCAATGACCCACCAGCGGCTGGGATCCATCCGGCTGAGACTGCTGCCATGAGGTGTATACCGCATCATCCGTCACCAGCGTCGAGACATAACGGCTGCAACCCGTCCCCCAGGGCGACACGAACAACGGCGCATGCAGCGACAGACGCTGCACCGTTGGGAAATCGCCGTCATAGCCCCAAGCCAGGCCGCCCAGCTCCTCACAAGAATACCCACGTGGACGTCGCACCGCCGCACCGTGCTGATCGTGACGCCGCAGGCACTCGGCGCCATCGTAGAAATAGAGCGACATGGGCGGCAGATCGCGGAACGGCCCCAAAGCCGGCACCGGCAACCTGTCTGTAATCCGCGTCGCGGCCACATCCCACACCGGCCCCCGCGTGAGCATGCTGTCCGTCACCGTAACGAAAGCCCTATCGCCAGCGGCTCTCACCGCCAGACCCGTGTTCGAGCTTGACCACGCAAAGGGATGCGAGCAGTAGATCATAGCCAGCCCGGACGACGGATGCTCGAACACCACGGGATCCTTAACGTGCAGCGCCTCTGGCCTATCCGAGACTAGCGCTGGTTCCATCGAGCCGGGATCGAGCTTCGCCAAGTCGCCGGCAGCTATACGATCGATGGACCATACCCCCGTGCCCGGCTTCTGGTAGTCACGAACCGATACAGGATAGGGAACTTCCTTCTCGCTAGAGACAAACAGCTCCCAACCATCGCCGACCCTCCACAGGGCCGAGCCCTCGATAGAGAGCACCCGCACCCCAGACGCGCTCAAGTCGTCCTTGGTAAGAGACAGCACCCTCTCGAACGCCCCGAAAAAGCTGGCGGACGCCATGACACACAGCTCCAGACCGCGCGGGCCCGCCGAGAGGCCTGTCCGCGAATCGCCCTCGTTGCGATAGCGCCCCACCAGATAGTAGGCGCCGTCGTCCACCTGCACCACACCGCCCCCGCCGAACCAGAACCCACTCGCCTTTCGGTAAGGCGCCACCAGCGTCTGGGCCTCGGCCTGGTCCACCAGGGCCGTCGCCAGTCTCACCAACCGCCCCTTGAGTCCTTCCTCCAACGATGATCGCATCTCTGGCATCCCCTCTCTCCACCCCAAGCAGCTAAACGCCGTGCGCGGCAGACTCGTGCGGCAGGCCCATCCTACTGCCGCCAGAGCCTCCCCGCAATGGCTGCCGCCTGGTCGAGCGGGCAAGCTCGCAGAGTAGGCGGGACTGGCCCCTCCCAGACCGCCCACACGCACCGCCCGTAAGCGAGCCACATGACAGAGCCACGGCCGCCTAGGCGACACAAGCGACAGCTAGTAGAATGTCGCCACGCACGATGCCCGCGATCCTGGACCCTTCCGCGAGCAACCGCAGCATTTCTGGAGGCTACCACGTGGAGCAACACTGGCGAGGCAGCTTTGCCATCCCGATGACGCCGTTCGATGATCGAGACCGCATCGACGAGGACGTACTCGCCAACGAGATCGCCTTCTGCATCGCCTGCGGCGTCGGCGGCATCGTCAGCCCGGTGATGGTCAGCGAGTTCCGAAGCCTGTCCGAGGACGAGCGGCGCACCATGATGCGCGTGCCCGTCCAGGTTGCCGCGGGTCGTGTCCCCGTGGTGGCCAACGTCGCGGCCGTCAACGCGCCCCTCGCTGCGAGGTATGCCGCCTATGCCCAAGAGCTCGGCGCCGATGCCGTGATCGCCATGCCTCCGTACGTCCTCCGGGCCGACTTGGCCACGATTCACGCTTACTACGAGGCCATCGCAGACGTCGTGGACGTCCCCGTCTGGATTCAGAATGCCGGCGTCGCCGCGCTCTCGCCCGACCAGATCGTGACGCTGTGCCGCGAGATCGAGCGTGTGAGTTGGGTCAAGGAAGAGGTGCCCCCCAGCACCCGGAGCATCGGCGCGCTCACCGCCAGGCACTCGCCGCATATCCACGGGGTCATGGGGGGAGGCGGCGGCCGATACATGATCACCGAGTGGCAACGGGGCTCGCGTGGCGTCGTGCACGCCTGCCAGTTCTGCGATGTGGTGCAGCGCATGTGGGAGCTGCTCGAAGCAGACCAGCTACAAGCCGCCGGCGATCTCTTTGAGAAGCTGCTGCCGGCACTGGAGCTAGAGGGCCTCATGGGCATGGCCTTTGCCAAGGAGATCATGGTGCGCCGCGGCGTGTTCGCGAACCACCGCGTGCGCACGCAGGCCCGTCCCCTGGACGACGACGATATCTGGGAGATCGACAGAGTCTGGGACCGCATCCAGCCCCATCTCCTGTGGCACGGATGACAGATCAAGCTAGGGGGACAGCATGCATGCCCCCATCAAGAGAGGAGCCTATCCCATGAGCAACCAAGAGCAAGCCAGAATCGAGGACGCCGTCAACACCTACGCACGTCCCAGCGACCTCAAGATCACCGACATGCGCCTAGCCGTCGTGGCCTCCAACTATGACTACCCGATCATCCGCATCGACACGAACCAGGATATCTATGGCATCGGCGAGGTCCGCGATGCCGGCCACAAGGAGAATGCCCTCCAGTTCAAGAGCTTTCTCCTGGGCCAGAACCCCTGCAACGTCGACATGCTCTTTCGCACGATCAAGCGCTATGGCGGCGCCGGTCGCCAAGGCGGCGGCGTGTCGGGCATCGAGCTCGCCCTCTGGGACCTGGCCGGCAAGGCCTATGGCGTGCCCTGCTACCAATTCCTAGGCGGCAAGTACCGCGACAAGGTGCGCATCTATGGCGATACCCCCACCCCCGACGAGCCCACGCCCCAAGCCTACGTGGAGCGCGCCTTGCAGCGCAAGGCCATGGGGCTCACCTTTATCAAGTTCGATCTCGTCCTTAGCGTGCTCAACGACATACCCGGCGCCCTCGTCGGCCAGCCGACCCGACACGCGTACCGGCTGCACCATCGCGGGCGAGCTCCCGGCGCCAGCACCGGTACCAGGATCTCCGACAAGGGCATCGCGCGCATGGCCGAGATCGTCGCCGCGGTTCGCGAGGCCGTCGGCTGGGAAACAGCTCTCTGCATCGACCACTTTGGGCACGGCGCCCTATCGCTCAACGAGGTGATCCGCCTGGCCGACGCGCTCGAGCCCTACGGCCTCGCATGGATCGAGGACCCTATGCCCTGGTGGGATATCGAGGGGCACCGCCTGGTCACCCGCGCCGTCCGCGTCCCCACCGCCGCCGGCGAGGAGCTCTACCTCTTGGACGGCTTCCGTGAGATGATCGAGACGAGAGCCGTGGACATCATCCATCCCGACCTGCTCACCTCGGGCGGGATGTTGGAGACCAAGCGCATCGCCGACTATGCCGAGCGCCACGGGATCCCCACGGCGCTGCATTCGGCCGGGTCGCCCATCTCGTTCATGGCCAACGTCCACTGCGGAGCCGCCATCTCTAGCCTGGTCGCCCTCGAGAACCACGGTCTGGACATGCCCTTCTGGCACGACCTCGTCACTGGCCTGCCAGACCCGCTGATGGCGGATGGCTATGTATCCGTGCCAGACAAGCCGGGCCTGGGCGTGGACCTGAACGAGGAGGCCATCCGCGCCAACCTGCGATCGGGCGGCTATTTCCGGCCAACCCCCGAGTGGGATGCCCCCAAGCTGGGCTTTTTCACGCCTCCCGATGCATTCAGCGCCGAATAGTGCCGCCGACCCAAGGCTAGCTGTGGCCGCACCTATCGGCTAGTCTTGGGTCATCACCCGATCATACTGCCAACTAGCTTCTGGACCAGCTGCCGCGCTCACGAGAGCGATGGTCGAGGGTGGCAGCTCCAGTGCCAGGCACCCCTGGCGGAGCTGTCGCATGCCCCGGTACACAAATCCGTCATCTCCGTTCCCCATCGTTTTCAGCGCGGCCGACCATTGCTCTGGCAGACCAGAGATGGGCAGCTCGACCCGCCTGCTGTCCTCACGGTGCTTGTTCGAGACCAGCAGCTTCACACCGCCGTCTGGCTCACGGACCCCTTACAGGCCCACCCACGTGTCCTCGGGCTGGGACAGTAGCAGCACCTCGCCTTCCGCACGACAGTAGAACTCCAGCAACGCAATCCTGCGCTCGTATCGATAGCGCCTCTGCTCGGGCGTGTTGTAGATGTAGAGTCCGCAATCAAAGTGATCCCGCCAGTAGGCATCAGCGGTACGGTGCATCGTCGAGGTCCACGATGCAGTGCAGATCATCATCGGCGCAATAGCTCAGCATCTGCTCCAGGCGGCCGAACCCCTCCTCGTGGTAGATCTCTTGATCCTCATCGCTGAGCAGCCATCCCAGAAAGCCGTACCGGACACAGGTCAGCCCCAAGTCTTCCTTGAGGCAGGCGATATCCTCCTCCTGAAGGGGCACGTGCGGATCCCGACACAGCACGTGCCAATCGGTGACGAACGTCCCTCGCAGGGCAGGCACCGGTCCTCGCGTGTCTCCAGGGTTCATGCGGATGCTCATCTCCCCTCCTCGCTCGATCCTCCGTTCCCTCTCGAGCGCCCGACGAGACCACAGCTTCCCAGCCTCCTGCGCCACTGTGATACTCGCTACCAGGCTACCAAGCTACAGGAATACGTCAAGGTCGCCACACGCAGCCACGCTAGGCGGCCCAACGCGCTGTAAATCTTCACGTAGTCTTGACACATAGGCAACCAGAGAGTAGCATGGGATTCTAGCACTGCCTGGAGATAGTGATGCTAGGGTAGGCACAGATTGCCGTCCTCTCGCAAGCTTGCGTACAGACGCGGTCGGGCAGAGAACAAGCTCCGCACGTTGAGGTTGCTCGATCGGCATGCCGTCCGGAGGAGTCAAGGAGGCCGCCATGCGCCGCTTCGCGCGCTATGCCCTGATAGCCGCCGGCACCGTCTGCGTGGGCCTGGGAGTCGTGGGCATCTTTGTCCCCATCCTCCCCACCACCCCGTTCCTCGTCGTGGCGGCCGCCCTCTATGCCCGCAGCTCCCAACGCTTCCATAGCTGGCTCATGGGCTGCAAGTACCTCGGCGAATACATCCGAGCCTACCGCGAGGGGCGGGGGATGTCCGCCAGCGCCAAGGCCTTTTCCCTCTCCCTCCTGTGGCTCACCCTGGGCTCATCCGCCGCATTCGCCGTCGACAGCCTGCACGTTTGCCTCTTGCTCCTGCTTGTCGGCATCGGCGTCACCGCCCACCTGCTGATGATTCCCACCTACGGCAGCATCTGGGCCGTACAGAAAGCCAAAGGGTACCTGCTATCGCGCCGCTACACCATGCCTCTGGCAAGCAA
>CAYOBT010000058.1:4269-10476 GCA_964402205.1 uncultured Anaerolineales bacterium | reverse complement strand
TGCACACGCTGAGCTAGGGTCTCGGCCGGCGGGTTGGCCAACTCTTGCCTCTCGATCTCTGTGAGACGTGGCTATAGCAAGAGCCGCGGCCCAACGCCGGGGCTCTTGCGTGCTCGGTCGCGCTAGGCCTTTGCCTGCTCAGCCTGGACTGCCGCGTTGAGATCTTGCACCAGTGCGTCCACGTCGATGCCATGGGCCACGGCGCCCTGTTCTAGGTTCTCAAAGCGGGCCGCGGGGCAGCCAAAGCACATCAGCCCGTGCCGCAGGAACACGTCGGCTGTGTACGGATGGTTCTGCACGATGTCGGTGATGCTCATCTCTTTGTCTATCTTCATGATCTGATTCCTCCAAAGGTCGGGGACCGCGAGGGTCCAACGGCCGGCGACGCCAAATATCTCCGATATTATAGCTGATAGGTCAACAATTAGCAAGCGCGCAGGTGCGACTGCTGGTGACTTGCCCAGAGAGCCGTAGGGGTATAAGATTCCGCGTCAGGGGCTGGCATGCCAAACAGAGACAATCCCATCCTACATGGTCATCCCAGTTACGTATGGCGTGAGGGCCAGTCGCGTCGTCTAGCTCTGATACAGGCGTATGTCTCGCTCGACGGAGCCCGCGTGCTTGACGCCGGTAGTGGACTGGGGCTCTATGTGGATCGCATGCGTCAGGCGGGCGCTGAGGTATATGGGGTCGATCTGGATCCTGCCAAGGCGGCGGCTGTTCCGGGGTGCCTCAGTGCTTCGGTGACGGCTTTGCCCTTTGAGGATGTCGCGTTCGACATGGTGCTATCGCATGAGGTTATCGAGCATGTGGACAGCGACGCGCAGGCCGTGCGCGAAGCCTATCGGGTGCTCCGTCCAGGTGGGCGCATGGTGGTGTTCTGTCCTAATCGGTGGTACCCGTTTGAAACACACGGAGCGTTTTGGCGGGGGCAGTACCACTTTGGGAATATCCCTCTCGTGAACTATTTGCCGAACGCGTTACGCCGGAGATTCTGCCCGCATGTCCGCGCTTACACGCGCCGGGGCCTTCGTGCGCTATTTGCCGAGCTTGACGGGGACATCGTGGAGCACCGTTGCATCTATGCGGGATACGACGCGCTGATGGAACGTCGGCCCCAGCTCGCCCGATGGTTGCGCCGCATCACCTATTCCCTGGAAAAGACGCCACTGAAGTGGCTTGGCTTGTCACACCTGATTGTATTCCAGAAAGCGACCTAGCAAAGAGAGTGAGGCAATGCGCGTCAAGTTTCAACCCAGCGGATCGGTAGCTGACGTCCCTCCCGGGACGGTTCTGATGTCGGCCGCTCACAAAGCGGGAGTTGCGATCGAGTCTCCGTGTGGTGCACATGGCAGTTGTGGCAAGTGCCGCATACTGGTCGATGGGGACGCAGGTCCTTTCACCAAAGCGGAAAAGTACTGGCTGACGCCAGAAGAGGTAGCCGAAGGCTACAGACTGGCTTGCCAGTCTGTGGTGAACGGCGATCTTGTCGTGCGCATTCCCGAGAGCTCGCAGGTCTACAATGTGAGCATTCTCTCGCAGGGACTGACGCGCGAGGTATCGTTGGAGCCATGGGTTGAGCGTGTATGGCTTACCGTCCCGCCTGCGACGCTTGAGCACCAGATCAGCGACTTGGCAGCGCTAGAGCAGGCGTGGCAGCGAGAGGGATATGGCGAGCTGGATGGCACGATCACCCTCATGCGGCACCTGCCGGCGGCCTTGCGAGCAGAGGATGGTTTTGTCAGCGTGGTCGTGGCCGATGGCAAGGCGATTGACGTTTTGACGGGGAGCGATCCTTCTCCTGTACTCGGCTTGGCGTTTGATGTCGGCACGACAACCATCGTTGGGTACCTGATGGATCTCACGACGGGCCATGAGCTGGCCGTGTCATCCAGCCTCAACCCCCAGACGCAGTTTGGCGACGATGTGGTCTCGCGCATCGAGCACATCACAGCGGTCCCGGACGGTTTGGGCGAGCTGCAGGGCAAGGTGATCGGTGCCATCAACCGTATCGCTGAGGAGACCTGCCAGGAGGCTGGGGTCTCGACCGGCAGCATCTATGGGCTGAGCATCGTCGGCAACACCACTATGCAGCACCTTCTGCTGGGCGTGGATCCGTCGGCGCTGGCAAGATCGCCCTATGTGCCTGTCGTCACGGATCCGGTTTGCCTGGCGGCGAGTCGGCTAGGCATCAAGGTTCATCCTGAAGCACACGTGTGGGCCATCGCCAGCATCGCTGGCTGGGTAGGCGCGGATACAGTGGGGGTGATCCTTGCGACAGGCCAGCACCAGGCTGATGAGATCAGCTTGGCCATTGACATCGGCACAAACGGCGAGATGACGCTTGGATCGGGTGAGCGACTGGTTGCCTGCTCAACCGCGGCTGGCCCGGCGTTTGAGGGAGCCCATCTGAGCTGCGGCATGCGTGCCGCTGCTGGGGCTATCGACCAGGTGTCTATCGATGGCCAAGTCCACTGGCGAACCATCGGCAACGCACCGCCCCGGGGGATCTGCGGTTCGGGGCTGGTAGACTTGGTTGCTGCGATGCTCGGATCGGAGATCCTACGCGATTCCGGCATGATGCGCAAGATAGAGGATCTAGAGGAACTGGGGCAGTCCTATCTTGCCCAACGGGTACGGCAGGACGGTCGCCATCGGGCGTTCGACCTGGTTCTCGCGGAGGAAGGCGCCGATGGGCGGCCCGTACGTGTCACCCAGCGGGATGTGCGGGAGCTGCAGCTCGCCAAGGGTGCCATCCGCGCAGGGATCGAGATTCTGCTGCAGGAGCTCGGCATCACGTACGAGGATGTGGCGCGCGTCTATCTCGCTGGGGCCTTTGGCAACTATATCCGGCCCGAGAGCGCGCTACGTATCGGATTGATGCCGGTCTTCCCGAACGCTGAGATCGTCCCCGTGGGGAACGCAGCGGGCTCGGGGGCCAAGTTGGCGCTGCTATCGCGCTCGGCACGTGATGAGACGGCTCAGATCGTCGACCTGGTCGAGTACCTGGAGCTCTCTGTATTGCCCGAGTTCCAGGAGCACTTTGCGGAGGCCATGATCTTCTAGCCTCTGGGCTTTGACGGTGGTGGGCGCATATCCTATACTAGGGCAAGGTTAGGTCTGCGTACGATCCTCGGCTGCCGGCAGGTGTCGTGTGCCATGCATCGATATGGGCGCCGGCGGGGCTAGAGGGAAGCAGTACACACGAAAGGGGAGCCACAGATGACGGTCAAAGTAGGGATCAATGGGTTCGGTCGCATCGGTCGGCAGACGTTCAAGGCGATGCTCACCGAGTATTGGGATGACATCGAGGTTGTAGGGATCAATGATCTGTTCCCACCTAGCGATTTCGCTCGCTTGCTGAGGTATGACTCGGTCTATGGCAAGCTGGACGCAGACGTCGAGGTCGTGGATGGCGGTCTCTCGGTGAATGGTCGCGTGACCAAGTTCTTCTCCGAGCGGAATCCCGCTGATATTCCTTGGGGCGAGATCGGAGCGGACATTGTCGTCGAGTCGACGGGTGTGTTCCGTGAGCGCGACAAGGCTGCGGGCCACCTCGACGGTGGTGCCAAGAAGGTTGTCATCTCGGCTCCCGCCAAGGGCGAGGACATCACCATCGTTCTCGGTGTGAACGAAGACGCATACGATCCCGCCAAGCATGACGTGATCTCAAACGCGTCCTGCACCACCAACTGCTTGGCGCCTGCGGCCAAGGTCGTCAATGACAAGTGGGGCATCGTCAAGGGCCTCATGACCACGATTCACTCGTACACGTCTGACCAGAAATTGGTGGATCTCCCGCACAAGGACCCGCGTCGCGCCCGCGCGGCCGCGCTCAATATCATTCCGACGACCACAGGTGCGGCGAAGGCTGTGGCGTTGGTGATCCCCTCGCTTGAGGGCAAGTTCGACGGCATGGCGCTGCGCGTGCCTACGCCCACCGTCTCGATCGTTGACTTTGTGGCCACCCTTGAGAAGCCCTGCACCACCGAAGAGCTGATCGCGGCCTTTGACGAGGCGGCGGAAGGTCCGTTGGCTGGGATTCTCGGCGTCAGCAAAGAGCCTCTGGTGTCCATGGACTTTAAGGCGGATACGCGTTCGTCCATCGTGGACGCCGATTCGTGTATGGCGCTCGACGGCGACATGGTCAAGGTCGTAGCCTGGTACGACAACGAGTGGGGCTACTCGATGCGCATTGCCGACCTCGTCGTGTACATGGCCGAGAAAGGCTTCTAGCCTACGACGCTCGCACACAGGAATGTGCAGGCCGGGTGGCATTCGAGATGCCACCCGGCTTTTTGCTGTCGTGAGTTGACCGAACCCTAGGATCGCAGGCGCTGGGTGAGCATGGCTAGCTTGTAGACGGGACGATTCAACACGTCCACGTAGGCGCCAACGTAACGCACCACGCGCCCGCCGAAACCGGCCTTGAATCGGCCTACTCCCGAAAGCTCGGCTTGCTCGCCCTCATTGTCCGGTTTCGCATCGGGGATACCCCAGAGATCGTAGGTCGTGCAGCCGAGGTCCTTGGCCCAGCGCATGGCGCGCCACTGAAGCTGATGATTGGGCATCAACTCACGGTGCTCGTTGGAAGAGGCTCCGTACATGTACCAGGCCTGGCCATTGAAAGCGAACGGCATCAGAGCGGCCAAGGCTCTACCTTCGTAAGTGGCCACAAAGAGTGCTGCTCGCGACTGGGCGAGGAAAAGCTCTAGCGCTGTTCGGTAGTAGTCCTTGGTGTGGATGCCGAACTCGTCGCGCTGTCCCGTGATACGCATCATCTCAAAGAAGGCATCGATGCCTCCAGCGCCGACCTGCTCTACCTCGACTCCGCGCCGCATGGAGAGACGGATGTTATAGCGCCATTTGGGCTTCATCGCTGCGAGCAGGTCGTCCTCGCTGGGCGCTAGGTCGACGACGATGGTGCGGCGTGGTTGGATAGTGAGGTGAGTTGGCCCAAGCCCGCGCGAGGCCAGCCAGCTTTTTCTTCCCGCCTCTTGATCGTACCACTCGGGCTCGCACATGATCCAAGCGCTGTGGCGCGCACGTGCTTGCGCCCGAAGCGCCTGCCACAGCGCGTTCGACACAGCCAGATCATCCTCGAGAAGCGCTGGGCCTTTGGGGATGTAAGCGACGCTGAACGGTCCCAAGCGGCGGTATAGCGTCTGCGCCCCTGCGACCAGTGAGCCATCCTGCACGATGGCGGTACGCACGGCGTCCCACCCAAACGCGCTCTTGAGGTCGCCCCAGGCCCAGGTCTGTAGCAGATGACCCCTGGGGTCCTGTGCGACCATGGCATCCCACGAGAGAGCTGTCAGGTTATCATCCGTGCCAGATTGCAGAACGCGCAAGGGGAGCCTCCTCCAAGGAGCCGGGGGTGTCGATCAAGTCCTGAGAGCATTATACCACAGGCAGGGGATAGGGCGGCGTTGGCCGGGCCAGGCTACGATCTTGGCAAGCGAAGGTAGAACGCTGCCCCGCCGTCTGGAGGGCTCTCTGCCCAAAGGCGAGCATCTATCAGCTCGGCCATCTCGCGGGCGATGGCCAGGCCAAGGCCGATGCCTCCATGACGCCTTCGCAGCGATGCTTCCACCTGGTAGAAGCGATCAAAGACGCGCTCGAGCTGATCCTCAGGGATGCCAACGCCCGAGTCACGCACGCACAGCGTGACGGTATCGGTGTCCTCGGCGGCGCTGATATGGATCCAGCCTTCTGCCGGGGTGAACTTGATGGCGTTAGAAACGACGTTGCCAAGGATCAGCGAGACGACCTGTTCGTCTGCGCGGGCGGCAGGCGTACCTGACGGGATATCCAGCGTCACATGATGGGCCTTCTGGTGGATCATGGGCCGCATCTCATCCACCACGCGGCCAACCACCTCCCCCAGTGCTACGTTGCTGAGCTCTACCTGCTGCTGCCCGGTATCGATGCGGCGCAAGCTGACCATCTCGTCGATCACCGATTTGAGCTGCATGGCAGCCAAGACGACCTGGCCCAGATGCTCTTGAACGGTGCCGGTAGCCTCGTCTTCCAGCAGCGTGGCATAGGCCAGGATAACCGCCAGGGGCGTGCGCAGTTCGTGCGCTGCGATACTGATGAACTCGCTCTTGAGATGATCGATCTCTGCGAGGCGGTCGTAGGCGTCGCGAATCTGCTGCAGGAGGCGCGTGTTCTCCAGCGCAATGGCGACCTGACTCCCTAGCACCG
>CAYOBT010000058.1:0-4259 GCA_964402205.1 uncultured Anaerolineales bacterium | reverse complement strand
TCGATCTCATCTTGGGTAAAGAAAGGCTCGTCTTGCTGACGTGCTACGGAGACGAATCCTACCACGCGATCATGCAGGACGAGTGGTTGCACGATGGCCGGTCCGGCATCGCAGCCTGCCGCCAAACGCCGCCACTCTGACGCAGCGTTGGGGTCCAACACCACTGGGTCACGCCGGTCCAACATTCCTGGGCTCGCGGGTGCATCGCCCAGCGCCTGGCGCGCCTGTGCCTGGGTGCAGCCGATAGCGGCAACTAGAGCTAGGTGCGCGTGTCCTTCGATGCGTACCAGCGTTCCCTTCGCAGCTACCATCTCTCAACGAGCGATCTCTAGGGTGCGCTGCGACAGGGCCTGGGCATCTTGAACGCTGGTCGCGGCCTGACCGAGGTCAAAGAGAGGGATGAAAGCTTTCAGGCGGGCATTCTGTGTCTCCAGCCTCCGACGCGACAAGGTCCTTTCTACAGCGGCGACGAGGTCCCGTGGGCTAAAGGGCTTGAGGAGGAACTCATAGGCCCCGAGCTTGAGCGCCTCGATGGCACTTTCCATGCTGCCATAGCCTGTCATCACGATGGCCATGAGCTCGGGCCGAACCTCTCGCATGCGCCGGTATGCCTCCAAGCCGGTCACACGTGGCATACGCAGGTCCGTAATGAGGAGATCGATAGGGTGCTGCGAAGCCAGGTCGATGGCCTCCTGGCCGTTACTCGCTGTGGACACACGGTAGCCCTGTGCCTGAAGCGCTCTCTGGCACAGGTCGCGGATCTCCTCTACGTCGTCCGCAACGACGATGCGTTCCCTAGGCATGTTTGATCACCTGTCTCGGGAGCGTAGCGGCGCATGTCTCCACGATGCCGACATCAATGAGGACCGCCGACGATCATATAACCTCGGCGGAGAACGTTACAGATGTACCGTGGGTCGCGCGGATCAGGCTCGATCTTGTCGCGCAGATTCTTGACGTGCACGCGCACAAGGTCGGGCATTCCTGTGCCCGGCGGGTATCCCCACACTTCCTGGAGCAGCTCATCGGCAGAGTAGACGTGTCCGGGATGGCCTATGAGGAAATGCACAAGCTCGAACTCGACGGGCGTGAGAAGAACAATGCGATCGGGGGTGGTGAGCTCATAGCTGTTGCAGTCTAGCATGAGGTCGCCTACCTCGATGCGATCCAGCTCCGATGCCGCCATATCATGTCGGCTGCGTCGTAGGAGGGCACGAATGCGCAGCTCCATCTCGCGGAGATCAAATGGCTTGGTGAGATAGTCATCGGCGCCAGCCTCGAACCCGTCGATCTTGTCCTCGATCTCGCGGCGTGCGGTGAGGAACAGGATCGGGATGGCGCAGAGCTCTGGGTTGGCGCGGACATGACGACAGACCTCGATACCGCTCATGCCGGGCATTCTGATGTCGAGCACAAACACATCCGGTCGTCTCTGCCTGGCGAGCTCTAGAGCGTCAGCTCCGCGGTGTGCCACCATGACGTCGAACCCACTTGCTCTGAGCGAGCGCGAGACGGTGTTGGTGACGTCAATCTCATCGTCGACGACTAGTACCAGGTCACCCATACGTACGCGCTCCCTCCTCGGCCGTGATGCTATCTTCACATGGCCAGTTTGCCACCCACCTGGGTGGGATTATACCGTTCTCTTGGCGTAAAGACAACGCAGTTGACGATCTAGCAAACTGCCAGTAGCATGGCGGCCGAGGTAACGCATGCAGAGCAGAGGTCCGTTCGACAGAGCATGGCTGCGCCGAGTAGCACCGATCGCGCTGGCCGTGATCGGCCTGCTGGTGGTGCGCGTCTATGTCATCCAGGTCGTCGAGCTCGTGCGGCTCCGCACTTGGCGAGAGGAGCTTGCCTCTCAGAACGCCGAGCTCGAGCGTCAGGTGGCTGACCTTTCGTTCGAGCTGGAACGGCGTGGCACGGATGCGTGGGTTGTCGAGCAGCTTCATGCCATGGGCTTGGTTGGCCCCGACGAGGTCCGTGTGCGTGCCGTACCTGTGACAGCGGTGGCTACTCCAGCCGCTACGCCGACTAACGTGCCTGACGGCGGTGCGGAGCAGGAGAGCGAAGCGCTGTTCCGCAACGAGACCTGGGAGGCATGGAAGAGCTTGCTTCTTGGTGAGCAGAGCCCCGATGCCCAGATCGTGCCCCTTACCCCCGAGCCGTAGACGGTTCCCGCTCTGAGACACGTCTTTGCTCAGGGCGAATTCTGCGTTCCAGCTCCCGGTGGATCAAACGGCGTGCGGATGGCGTCCAAGACGCGCGAGATCGTGACACAAAGTGGAGAGGCTGCCTTGACTACAACCTATCGCTACGGAATCGCATTGCTGCTGTTGGTGGTCCTTACTGGGTGTACGTCGCCCGAGCCAACCGTCGTTCCTCAGCAAGAGCCTACGAGGACCCCAAAGCCGACGTTCACGGCTATACCAAGCCCTTTACCGCCTACGGAGACGCCGACGATTCTGTCCACGGCCACGCCTCTGCCCACGGCGACTCTTGTCCCCACGCCCACGACGGACCCCTATGTGAACCCCCTCACAGGTCTTCGCGTCGACGACCCGAGCAAACTGGATCGCCGCGTCTTGGCGGTACGTATCGGCAACGATGCGGTCATCCGCCCGCAAGAAGGACTAGGGCAGGCTGAGATCGTGTTCGAGGAGCTGATGGAGGGGAACACGGTCACGCGGTTCACGGCGCTCTTTTTGGCGGCTGATGCCGAGCGCCTCCGACCAATTCGAAGCGCGCGCCTGAGCAGCCTCCAGATCGTGCCCATGTTCGATGCCGTTCTGGTGCATAGCGGCGCTAGCGATCCCATACGCTGGCGGATCAGCGAAGAAGATTTCACCGATCTCGATCAGTATTTCCATGCCGAGCCCTATGGCATTCTGGAAGGCTATGATTGGCGCGGCAGGATGTACACCTCCGCCGAAGCCATTCATGACTATCTGAAAGAGCAGGGGTGGGAGACTGAGCCGAGCGTGGAGCCTTTGAGCTTCGATGAGCAAGCACCCGAGGGATCGCCGGCGTTAGCGATTGACATTCCCTACTCGGATTCCTCTCTGGTACGATGGGAGTATGACGAGTCCAGCAA
The DNA here is from genome assembly GCA_964402205.1 of uncultured Anaerolineales bacterium. Taxonomy (GTDB): domain Bacteria; phylum Chloroflexota; class Anaerolineae; order UBA1429; family UBA1429; genus DAIRUQ01. The sequence goes on along the minus strand of CAYOBT010000058.1, from coordinate 1,165 downwards.
TGTCTATCTACGCTGGGTGGCGGGTGAGCCCCATACCGATGCGCTGACCGGTGAGCAGATCGACGCCGCCAACGTGGTGGTTCTCTATGCCGAACACCGTGACACCGATATCGTCGAGGACAGCCTGGGTAGCACGGCCATCGACATCTGGCTACACGGCGAGGGGACTGGCGTCATCTGCCGCGATGGCGTGGGGCTGGACGTCACTTGGGAGCGGGTGGCGGAGGACAAGCCCCTCGTATTCCGCGACGACGCGGGCGAGATCGTACCCTTGAAACCTGGGCAGACGTGGTTCCAGATCGTGCCCGATGACATGGATGTGACCATCGGTTAGGCGCCCGGCTGCTGAGTGCGCTGTCAGAAATCTTCCGTCTGACGGCCCCCGCTCGTGGCGGATAGGCCCAGTCCCGCGCCGCCTGCAATGGCGTTCATGGCACGCAGCCATACGTCGCCCTCGGGGCCCATGGGTTCGTGTCGGAAGCGGTGATCCCGCTTGCGGATGAACTCATCCAGTTCGTGTAGCATTACTGTGTAGCGCTCGATCTGCGGCTGCACGAGTCGCGCGAGCGTTTCTGGGTCTTTGACGCGCTCCCGGGCCCGCAGGAGGTGGGCAAGGCAAAGGCCCTCGCCTTGCGCGAACGCCTCATAGAGCTCGGGATCGTCCAGGTGCGCGAGCAGCAGCTCGAGGTAGCTATCCTCGTGTCGCTGCGCGATGAGACAGGCTGGGCATTCTGTAGTCGCTTCCAAGGAGGCGAGGCGTCTCGGGCGTGGCAACAGGTCACGCATCTGGGTCAACAGGCTCTTGCGCGGCGGTTTCACGCTTAGCCTCTCGACCAAATCGCGGACGATGTCCCGATAGATGAGCGCTACTCCTAGGGCCCGCCCGGGCTTGCGGCGCAGCATGGCGACGTGTTCTCGGCAGAATCCCTGAGACGTCTTCAGCTTGGCGCGCACATGGGGATCGAGCACGGCCTCATAGAGCAGGCTGTCGAGGTAGCGGTCCGTGGCGCGATAGATGAGACGGCAAATCGAGCACCCCGGCTTGGCCTGCGCCTCGAGGAGCTCAAAGTAGGGCGTATGCTTGCCCAGTTTCTTGACCATGGTCCACTGTCCTTTGTGCTGCGTGCGTCCGGCCGAGTATAGCACGTCGTCTCGGCGGCAACAA
>CAYOBT010000057.1:0-10512 GCA_964402205.1 uncultured Anaerolineales bacterium | reverse complement strand
GGCTATGGAGATGCTCGCGACGGGCCTTCTTGTGGAGCAGTGCGATATAGTCCTTCAGCGCCCCAGCGGCACCGCCATAGTAGGCGGCCAGGAACTCGTCGATAGTCGCGCTAACATCTGCCTCTGGGTTCCAGAGCAGCTTGGCCAGGAGATAGGTCCGTAGCTCGGCGAACTCGCTGGTCGTACCAGGCCCCTGCTCAAAGACACCGCGAACCCCGTTCTCAACAAAGAACTGCAGGTTAGGCTTGAGGCTGTACAGATTCGGCCATGGCGCCTGATAGTGCCCGAACTCGGTCACATAGTCCCAGACGTAGAGCTTGGGGCTGATCTCCGCCCACGCCCGCATGTCGGCCACAAACGAGGCGTTCCGCTCGCACTCGGTCAGGGGATGCGAGAAACAACACTCGATGGAGCAAAGCACCGGTACAACGTTGTGGCGTGGACGAAGCGTCCGGGGCGCGTGCCGCGTGTACTGGTAAGCAAGCGTACTGATGGTCACGTCAGGATAGTCGCGCTCGATGGCCTCAGCCACCTGGTTAACGAAGCGAATCATCGTCCCGCTAGGGCTGCCCTCGCGCTCATCGATGGCAGCGCACTCGGAGCATTGGCAGTAGCGGTACCAATCGTTCTGCGAAACCGAGACCACAGCCGATTCTGGGTCCTCCTCGATCCACGCACGCACGCCGTCGATGACGTGCTCCAGGACCTCTGGATTTGTCAGACAGAGCTGAGCCCGGTAGCTGGTGCGTTCGCCGTCAATCTGAGAATAGTACTCGGGGTGATCGTCCCAGTGCTTTTCAGGGGGAAGCAGCGGGTAGAAGGTGTGGACATAATGCTCCCAGCGGAGCTTGCCGCCATGTCGCTCCTCAAGCTGGGTGAAGCGACCAAAGAGCTTGTTGCGGGCAGCCCAGTCGCCTGCCACTTCTAGATCACCGCAGCGCGGCTCACGCCATTCCAGAACCGGCACGACGCGCTGGTCCAACGGGTCCACCTCTACGATGGATCGCTGTGGAATACGACCCACATCGGGAGTGAACCAGCGACAGCCGAGCTGTTCCTCGAGGAAGGAATAGACGGCATATAGCGTCCCTCGCTTGCGGCCGCCCGCAAGCAGCAGATGGGGACCAATCGTCCGGATGACGAACCCCTCGTCGCCCAGGCCGGATTCGGTCAAGTCAAATCCCAAGGCACGCGAGCGGCGACTCTCCCCCACGAGTATCTCCTGGTCGCGTGCAGGCTCGCGGTCGCTCAGAATGGGCAGCACGACGCCCGTGATCTCGCCCAGGAATCGCTGCAGTTCCGCTCCCGCATAGGCCTCGGAGGGCAGCGCGCCCTCGCCCACCACGATCACATAGTCGCTCGTGCCATCAGCGATGATCCTCATAGGGCCTACCTCCGCATGGTGGATTGCGAGGGGCGAGCATAAGCCTGGCTGGGGAGTGTGTCAAGCTCGCGAGCGCCAACGGTCACACTTCGGCGTCCAGAACCGACCTTACGCGCGCCAACAACGTCGCCCGCGTCACCGGCTTGGCCATGAGGCGATCACCTCGCTGCCCCAGGCCCTCTTGATCGAGGCGGTCGCCGGCGTACCCCGACATATACACGACGCGCGGAGCGTGCCCGAGCCCTCGCAGCCGAGCCACTAGCTCCACGCCGCTCATCTCTGGCATCACCACATCCGTCAACACCAGATCCGGGCTCAATGAGAGATCGTCGCACAGCGCCAACGCCGCGCCCCCGCCGCTGGCGCCATACACCTGATAGCCTGCTTCGCGCAGAATCCGCATACTCAGCTTCCGCACGCTATCCTCGTCCTCAACGAGCAGGATCGTCTCGTCCCCGCCCGTCCGTTTCACCTCCGTCTCTCCAGCGGACTCGCGCAGCGCCGACGCCTCCGCCGTAGGCAGGTAGATGCGGAAACGGGTGCCCCTGCCAGCTGCGCTCTCCACCTCGATCCCCCCGCCCGACTGCGTCACCACCCCATAGACCGTCGCCAGCCCTAGGCCAGTCCCCTGGCCCGCGTCCTTTGTCGTGAAAAAGGGCTCAAACAGGTGCTCGCGCACATATGCCGTCATCCCCTCACCCGTATCCTCCACCGTTAGCTCGACATAGTCGCCGGGTGGTAGACCACCGGGTGACAGACCACCTGCTCCACCCTCGACCGCGTCTGCCCCCAAGCTTGCGTTCATCGTACGCAAGGTCAGCTCGCCACCGCGAGGCATGGCATCGCGGGCATTCACGGCGAGGTTGATGAGCACCTGCTCCACCTGCCCCCGGTCGGCGACCACGGGATCTAGCTCGTCGGCCAGGTGTAGACTGAGACGCACATCCTCGCCCAGTAGCCGCCGTAGCATCTTTGAGAGGTCCCGCACGACGACGCTCAGGTCCAGCGGCTCGGGTGCCAGCTTCTGGCTGCGGCTGAAGGCAAGCAACTGGCGCGTCAACCTCGTCGCCCGTTCGCCGGCGTTCTTCACCTCTACCAAGTCATCGCGCAGCGGGTCTCCCTCTGGCAAGGTTGCGATGGCAAACTCTGTATAACCGTTCATCACGGTGAGGATATTGTTGAAATCGTGGGCCACGCCGCCGGCGAGTCTCCCAACGGCCTCCATCTTCTGGGCTTGACGGAGCTGAGCCTCGAGCAAGCGCCGCTCGGACTCGTCGCTGAGCAGATAGAGCGCACCGCCCTCCCCCTTTGGTCCCAGTAACGAAGCCTGCACGCTCAGCTCCACCGTGGAGCCATCGGCCCGCATACCTCGGCAGCGCGGCAACGACGCCTCGCCGCGCTCGCGCACCCGATCCCGCAACCAGCGCCAGGCATCGTGGTCCTCGGGGTGCAACAGCGATGTCACCGCCAACCCCACAAGATCAGCCGGTTCCTTGCCTAGCATCGCCCGGGAGCGCCCATTGCAATCGTGGATCGTCCCCGGTAGCGAAGTCATCAGCACCAGAGGCGGCGCCGTCTCAAAGATGGAGCGATAGCGCCGCTCGCTAGCACGCAGGGCCCACTCTGCCTCCTGGCGCTCGATCCCGCTGACCAGGATGCCGGCCAGCGTCTCTAGCACCAGGATGTCCTCTTTGGGCCAAACGCGCGGCTGTCGCACGGCGTCGAACCCCAGGAATCCGATCAGATCCTCGCCCATCACCATGGGCACCACCAGCACGCTCTGGATATCCTGCGCCTCCAGGAGCTGGCGCTCGGCAGCGGCCTCGGGCGGCATGTCTGCCACCGAGGGCACATACACGACACGGTCCTCGCGCAGGTTCCTCATCCACCAAGGAACCGTGTCGCTAGGTAGAGCCTGGAGGTTTTCGATCTGGGGCTCGATGCCCTCGGCGCACCACTCGTGCGTGTTGCTCATAAGTGTCAGATCGGGGTTGAAACGAAAGACATAAGCGCGATCCACCTGGGTAAAGGCGCCCACCTCTGCCAGTGCCTCATCCAAGGCGTCGTCCAGCCCCTCGGCCCAAACCCGGATTAGGCGCTGCGACGTCCGCGCAACGATCGCCTCGAGCTCCAGGCGCCACTCCAGCGCCTCCACCAACCGACGGCGGCTCTCCACCTCGGCCTCGCGCTTGGCCAAGGCATCCTGCAACTCTGACGTACGCTCCACCACCCGGAGCTCCAGCTCATCCCGCGCTCGTGCCAGCGCCTCCGTGGCCTGCCAGCGCCCGGTGGTATCGCGTAGGATGAGCGCGTGCCCCACACTTGCTCCTTGAGCCGTAGCCAGGGGCACGACGCTCACATCATAGCGGCAGACCTCCTCGCCCACGCGCAGTGTCACCGCGCCGCCCCCCGTTACCTCGCGTAGCGGCGTGAGCGAGCCGATGAAGACGGCATCACGCCGCTGCCCGAGCTCGCAGCTTGTGCCATGCTTGGCGAGCAACTGGATGGCCGCATCGTTCAGATCGACGATACGATCGAGGGGATCCAGCACCAACACAGCGACCGCCAGGTTGGCGACCACGGCCTCGCGCGCTATGGGCACCAGGTCAAACAAGCCCAGGCGCACCAGCGACCAGAGGAGCGCCAACCCGGAGAAGGGGAAGAGCAGCGGTGTGACGTCTAGCCCCTGAGCCGGCGTCACCAGGATGCTGAGCAGATTGGCGATCCAAGGCACCACGGCACTGGCAATGACGAGCAGCACCTGCTGCCGAAAAATGCCCCGCGCACCCAACGCATCCCAGACCAACGTCCCCATGCCCACCAACAGCAGCAAGTAGCTGTACCCCGTATGGAACCAGAACCAGGGTCCTTTGGGCCACACCCAGCCTGGCGGGCTCATCGTGGCATCGTAGCGGTAGCCAGACCAGACGAGCTCGTGCCAACCGTTGGTCCAGGCGAGCAGGATAGTGATGGCGGGGATCACCATAAGCGCCGCAACGGTGCGCCAAGAGACGACGCGGCGCCAGCTCGTCAGGGCCAGCGCAAACAACACCCACATCACGGGAAGCGTTGCGATGCCCAGGTATTGCATCCTGGCAGAGAGGTACGCGAGCCATGGGCGTCGGGTGGCGAGCTCTGCGGCATACCAGACCGCCCACCAGGCCACGCTGACCATCATCCCTGTCAAGGGTCGCGCCCCCCAGACGGTGCGCCGTTGCCAAGCCAAGGCAGCGGCGACGCCCGCGAGGGCGGCCGCCAGCAGGAGCGCAGCGTTGGGCAGCGTAGGTTGCAGCATCATAGTGGCGCGTCCTTGGACTGGCGGCTCGGCATGGAGCGAACAAGACCGTGGGGGTAGCCACGGTTACCGGGGCGGTCGCTTGCCCCCATCTTGCAATCTGGTTCATTATACGGCATATCAGCGCAAGGTAGCGTCAACGTCTCGTGAATTCCGCACGGTCGGGATGGGCCGCCTGCGGGTCGCAGACAACCTGCGCGGTCGGCATGCGGAGACGGCGTTTGGGAGAGGGGAGCCGCGTAGGGACGCCCACGCGTTAGATCTATGGGGTGAGGCAACGGGCGAACACTCGCCTCGCAGAGGAGGTTCGGACACGGTCGGGATTCGCTACTACCGACGTGACAGCGCTATGGTGCGGGTATAGGGACAGGTTTGTACGCATTCCGATGTGCCATTGCTCGCCCGCGCCGCCGCCCCCTCACCCCTAACCCCCTTCCCACGGTATCCATGGGAGAGGGGCCGGAACCGGAACCCTAGCCCCACGGATCCCGCGAGGGGGAGCCGCCGTCGTCTGCAGCGCGAGGGTTGCCCGTGGGGCCTGTTTCGGTCTTGCGGCCATCCTCACCGCGCAGGAGCCTGAACCGGGCCGCGCGCTGCCGCGCCGTCCATGGCAACCGCCATCGCGCCGCCGCTGCGACGGACGCACAGCGAGCGCAACGGGCCGGCCAGCAGCTCATCCACGCGACACCCCACGGCATCCCAGACGCCGTGTTCCGCCAAGAGCAACAACGCTGGCACGTTGGCGTCCAACACGCGGTCTTGACGGTCCAATGCCACCAGAGGCTGCTCCTGCCACCCAGAGAGCTCGTTCTGGCCAAGGCCCGAGCGCCGACGCCCACCGTCAGAGACGAGCCAAAGCAGTAGCACGCCGGACGCCGCAAGCGCCAGCATCAGCGCGACGGCTCCCCAGGCCCCCACCAAGCCAGGGCCCATTGTGCTGGCCAAGGCAATGATCAAGCCTATCCCAGCAATTCCCCAGATCGAGCGTCGGGTGGCTCTGCGGGCATCGGTCGCATTGCGCAGGAGCGCCGCGCATCCCGCCACCCACAGAGCCCCGCCATACGCTGCGTGGACGCCATACCAGAAGCCAGGAACTCCCGCGGCGATGGTGGGCCGCCATACGAGCTCGTGAAGAGGATTGGTCCCGGCCAAGATCGCCGTCACGACCGGCACGAGCGATAGCCTGGTCAACGAAGAGATGCTGGGGCGCTGACCGTCGCTGGCATGGGACGCAGCCACCGCATACCAAGCGACGGGCAGCATGGCCACACTAAGATAGCGCACGCCGCAGAGCCAGGGGAGACTTGCCGTCAGGGGCGCGGAACCCGACGTCGATGGTACGATGATAGAAGGCGTGGCCAGACACGCGGCGAGCCCATCGCTGGCTGCCCAGAGGGCGGCCGCGCTCATCGCCCAGCCGACGTATGCGTTGTGGCGGCGCAACCGCCCACGCACCGGAGCCAGCGCGGTCAGTGCAAGCAGCGCCGCTCCCAGAAGGAACGTGAACACGTGAGGTACAAGCGTAGCGTCCATGGTTGCCCTGCTCCCGTTTGGTTGAAACAGCGTCTGGTTGAAACAACCCGCGGGAACCAGCCCACCGCCGCTCCGCTGTCGGTTGGCTCGCCCCAATCGCGCGATGACGCCTCTATTGTAGCGCGTTTCTCCTTGGTTCCCCGTCGAATCGGTGTGAAAAGCACTGCGGGGGCAGCAAGTGCTTCTTGACTCTGTCAAGACGGAACTCCGCGATGGGTCCAGACAGGCGGTGTTTTGCCCTCGCGCGTTGCTGCGTATAATGGTCAGAGTGGAATCGTCAGGGAAGGGAAGGGCATGGGATACACGGCCGTCATCGGCATGGAAGTACACGCACAGATCCTCACGCGCAGCAAAATGTTCTGCGCTTGCTCTGCCGACTATGCCGGAGCCCCGCCCAACTCGCACACCTGCCCCACCTGCCTGGGCATGCCAGGCGCGCTGCCCACCGCCAACAAGGCCGCCATCGAAGCCACCATCCGCACGGGGCTGGCCCTGTCCTGCCAGATCCCACCCTTTGCCAAATTCGACCGCAAGAACTATCCCTACCCCGATCTCCCCAAGGGCTACCAGATCTCCCAATACGACCTGCCCCTCTGCCGAGATGGCCAGCTGACTCTCCGCACCGACGCAGGCGAGCGGGAGATACGCATCCGCCGCGTTCACCTGGAAGAAGACACGGCCAAACTCCTCCACCAGCCCGACGCGACCCTTATCGACTATAACCGGGCCGGCGTGCCCCTCATGGAGATCGTCACCGAGGCGGACCTTCGCACGGCGGAAGAAGCCGGGCGCTACCTAGTGGCGCTCCGTCGCATCCTGCGCTACCTCGGCGTGAGCACGGGCAACATGGAAGAGGGCGCCATGCGGTGCGAGGCCAACGTCTCCGTTAGGCCAGAGGGCACGAGCGAGCTTGGCACCAAGGTAGAGATCAAGAACCTCAACTCGTTCCGTTCGGTGCGGCAAGCCATCGCCTACGAGAGCGAGCGGCAGATCGAGGTGCTCGAGGCCGGCGGCGAGGTGCACCAGGTCACCATGGGCTGGGACGAGGACGCCCATCGCACCGTGTTTCAGCGCTCCAAAGAGTATGCCGAGGACTATCGCTACTTTCCCGAGCCCGATCTGCCGCCCATGGTCCACGACACGGCTTGGATTGCCCAGCTCCGTGATAGCCTCCCCGAGCTGCCGGCATCCGTCGCCGCCCGCTTTGCCGAGCTCGGTATGCGACCCGAGGATGCCGAGCTTCTTGCCGAGGACCGGGCAGTGGCCTCCTATGCCGATGGCGCGCTCTCTGCCGGCGCCGAGCAGGACATCGACGCAGCTACCATCGCCAACTGGATGACCGGCGAGCTCTTTCGTTGGCTGTCCGAGAACAATGCCAGCATCGACGAGATACCGGTCACTCCCGAATCATTGGTCGCGTCCATCGCGCTCGTAGAGAACGGCACCATCAACCAGAACGTCGCCAAGAACGTTCTAGCCGAGATGCTCGATACCGGTCGCGACGCCGCCTCTATCATCGATGAACGCGGCTTGCGGCAGATCAGCGACCGCGCCGCCTTGCAGGAAACCGTTCAGCGCATCATCGCAGCGAACCCAGGCCCAGCGGAGGATTTCCGCAGCGGTAAGCAAGCGGCGCTGAACTATCTCATGGGGCAAGTGATGCGCGAGACTCGCGGCAAGGCGAACGCAGGCCTCGTCCGCGAGCTCTTGCAAGCTGAGCTTGACGGATAGCATCGTCGCAACACGGCGGACAATGACGCCCGCGCACCAATCAGCAGCGGGCGCTCGAGGGAGCGCCCAAAGGAGAGGAGTGAGGGTACCATGTCCGAAGCGAGAACAGTGTACGACATCGCGATGCAGCAGTACTTCCAGGCAGCAGCGCACCTGGACCTGGATCCGGGTATCCAGGAGATCCTGGCCAACCCCACCCGCGAAGTCACCGTGCGATTCCCCGTGCAGATGGACGACAGGACAACGCAGGTGTTCACCGGGTACCGCGTCCAGCATAGCACCGCGCTAGGACCATCCAAAGGCGGCATCCGCTACCACCCCGACGTCTCGCTGCCGGAAGTCAAAGCGCTGGCGATGTGGATGACCTGGAAGTGCTCCGTGGCCGATGTCCCGTACGGTGGCGCCAAGGGCGGCGTCATCTGCAACCCCAAGACCATGTCGCAGCACGAGCTCGAGCGGTTGTCGCGGCGATTCGGCCGCGAGATCGCGCCGGTCATCGGCCCGTGGGAAGACGTTCCCGCGCCCGACGTGAACACCAACCCGCAGACCATGGCTTGGATCATGGACGCCTACGAAAGCCGTGCCGGCAACCACTGCCCCGCGGTCATCACGGGCAAGCCCCTCGAACTCGGCGGCTCCCAGGGCCGCGTCGAGGCCACCGGTCGCGGCGTCATGTTCAACACCATCGAAGCTTGCCACGCTCGTGGGATCCGCTTGGAGGGCGCACGCGTCGCGGTGCAGGGCTATGGCAACGCCGGCTCGATCAGCGCCTACCTCCTGCAGGAGCGCGGCACCACGCTCGTCGCCGCCAGCGACACCGGCGGAGCCATCTACAACCCCGACGGCATGGATGCCTACGATCTACTCCAACACAAGTCCGAGACGGGCTCCGTCGTCGGATACCCCGGTGCCCGCGAGATCGACCCTAGCGACCTCCTGCACGTTCCTTGTGACATCCTGATTCCCGCGGCCCTAGAGGGCGTTCTGACGCCCGAGACCGCCGCCGACGTCAAGGCCCGCGTGATCGTCGAGGCAGCCAACGGTCCCACAACGCCCGAGGCAGACGCAGTCTTGGAAGACAAGGGCGTGCTCGTGATCCCCGACATCCTCGCCAACGCAGGCGGCGTCACCGTCTCCTACTTTGAGTGGGTGCAAAACCTCCACGGCCAGCTCTGGACAGAGGAAGAGGTCAACAGCCGACTCGAGCAAAAAATCACCACGGCCTTTCATGACGTGCTCCGCATCTCCATCGAGCAGGAAGTCAGCATGCGCATAGCCGCCTACATGAAGGCCATCGCCCGCGTCGCCAGGGCCGTAACCCTACGCGGCTTGGAGGGCTAGCAAGGGCACGGCATGCCGTGCCCTTGACCCAACGGGGGCCCGCCGACGAGGGCCTCGCCGACGAGGGCCTCGCCGACGAGGGCCTCGCCATCGAGGTGCGCGGACAGCGCCCTCATGAGTAGGGGCGAATCTCGACCGTCGGCGGTCGAGTGTTCGCCCACCAGATTCTGTTTCCAAAGAAGGGAGCTTTTACGATGCGAACCCCGATCCTGGCCGGAAACTGGAAGATGCACAAGACAGCGGCCGAGGCAGAAGCCCTCGTGTCCCAGGCCATGGAGCCCCTGCTCGCCCTGGACATGGTGGACCGCGTTTTCTGCCCACCTTTCCTTGCCATCCCCAAGGTGGCGGCTATGGTGGCGGATACTCCCCTGGGCGTCGGCGCTCAGGACCTCTACTGGGAAGAGAGCGGGGCCTATACGGGCGAGGTTGCCCCGGCCATGGTGGCCGAGTTCTGCAACTATGTCATCATCGGGCACTCGGAGCGCCGCGCCTACTTTTCCGAGACGGACGAGACCGTCAGCAAAAAAATCGTCGCAGCCCTGGATCACGGCCTGACCCCCATCGTGTGCGTTGGTGAGAGCCTGGAGCAGCGCGAGGCAGGCAAGACCGAGACCTGGGTAGCTGCCCAATTGCGAGCCGCTCTGGACGGGCTCACCGCCGCGCAGGTGAGCGGCATGGTCCTTGCCTACGAGCCCATCTGGGCCATCGGCACCGGCCTCGCCGCCACGGCAGAAGAAGCCGAGCGCGTCATCCGCGACGTGGTGCGCACGACGGTATGCGAGGTTTACGGCCCCAAAGCAGCCGAGGCCGTCCGCATCCAGTACGGTGGCTCCGTCAAGCCGGGCAATGCCGACGAGCTCATGAGCCAGCCCAATATCGACGGCGCCCTCATCGGTGGCGCTAGCTTGAAAGCAGACGATTTCGTCGCCATCGTGCGCGCAACCGCCAAGGCCAAGGACCTGCTCTAACGAGGAGCCTTCGATGCACGTCCTTCTCATCGCCACAGGCGAGACCGATCCGCTCGACGGCGATCCCCTCGTCGCGCACCTGACGCCCCAAGGCCAGGAGCAAGCCGCCCAAGCCCGCGAGGCCGTGGGTGATGGCCGTGTGGACCTGCTGGTCGTCGGCAGTGACGTCGGCAGCGCCGAGATGGCGGCCGTCGCCACTGCCCGCCTCCATACCGGCGAGCGGTGGGATGTGGGCGACCTGGAGCCCATGAACCGCCACG
>CAYOBT010000056.1:0-10529 GCA_964402205.1 uncultured Anaerolineales bacterium | reverse complement strand
CGGCATCGCTGCGGCGGTCTTTGGCGCCTTGGCGTCGGCGGGCGCCAATATCCTGGCGGTGAGCACGTCTATCTCCACTGTGTCATGCGTCCTGCATGACCAGGATCGCGAAGCGGCCGTGCAGGCCTTGGGTCGGGTGCTAGAGCTTCCCTAGTGGCGTCGTCGGACCTCGGAAGGAGTGGCGTGGGCGATCTGTTCCGCATCCCAGTGGAGCGCGCCATCGACGACCGCACACGGTGGTTGGTGCGCTTTCGCTGGGTACTTCTCATCGTCGCCGCGGTCGCCGTCCTAGCGCTGGATCTTGCCCTCGGGTTTGTGTTGCCGTACGAGAAACTGGTTGGCTTGCTGGCTGTGGTCCTGATTTACAACGTTGCCTTCTGGTGGCTGGGTCACCACCCCATCGAACGGTTCCCAAGGCATCGTTTCTACACGGCGCTCACGCATGCTCAGATCAGCGCGGATATGCTGGCGCTTACCGTGCTCTTGCACCTATCCGGTGGTTTGGAGAACCCGCTGTTTGCGCTCTATGTCCTGCTGGTAGGCTTGGGCAGCATCCTGACTAGCCCCGCGGTGAGCTATGGCTATGCGGCTCTGGCCACCGGTTTGTGGATTGCGCTGACCTTGTTGGAGCGATTCGGTGTTCTGCCGCATCATAATCTTGCGGGATTCCGGTTGCCTATCCGCTATCGGGAGTGGCCCCACATCGTGAGCGTTTGGTTCTCGGTCGCTGCGAGCACTTTTGGCATCGCCCACCTAAGCTCGGGGATCATGCAATACCTGCGACGTGGCGAGCAGGAGCTGTGGCGCGCCACTGCCGCCTGTGAGGCTCGCGCAGACGAGTTGATGCGACTGAACGAGCAACTGCAGGAGTTGGATCAGAGCAGGTATCTCTTCATAAGGCTCGTAACGCACGAGTTGCGCGCACCGGTCGCTGCTATCCAGAGCTACCTTCGTCTCATCCTGGAAGGTTATGTGCCGGAAGAGCGGCTGATGGAGATCGTCGCCAAGGCAGAGCGGCGGGCCCACGACCAGCTCGAGCTGATAGGCGACCTCTTGGACCTAGCACGCGTGCAGGATGTGCGCGAGCAGCCGCAGCTCCACCCTGTGGATGTGGGGGCTGTGTTGCGCGACGTGCTGGATATGATGGCTCCCCGTATCGAGGACAAGCGACTCGTGGTCACGGTGGAGATCGCTCCGGATCTGCCCTCCGTACAGGCCACAGAGGCACATATCAAGCAGGTTTGGACCAACCTCATCAGCAATGCTATCAAGTACACACCCGAAGAAGGGGAGATAGTCATCCGCTTGGGACTGGAGGATGACATGCTTCGCGGGACGGTGAGGGATACCGGCATCGGTATACACCCAGAAGAGTTGGCCCACATCTTTGAGGACTTTTTCCGGACCGACGCGGCCAAGGCCATGGCACGGCACGGCACCGGGCTTGGGCTCTCTATCGTCAAGGGTGTGGTTGAGCGCTATGGTGGCGAGGTCTGGGTAGAGTCTGTTGTGGATGAGGGCAGTACGTTCGGCTTCACCTTGCCTATCGAGCCCGACGCGCCTTCGGCCTAGCGTACGTCGGCTCTGCATGGCCATGTCTGCTTGCCCAGCCCTCCGCTAGCGTCTCCCTTCCATCGTTGCTCTGTGGCATTCGCCGTTCTTGTGGCCAGCCGCGATTGGGCGTATGATAGGTGTGTTCTTTGGCACTGGCAGCGTCCGGACCCCACAGCCTCGGCATGGGTCCGTGTCTTTCGCCGCTGGCGTCGACGGGGCAGTCCACGCTGGGGTCGCCCCGGGGCCGGCGGCGTCTTTGCGCCGTAGATCGCCTTGGGAGTTGGACGGGAGGGTGGAGTGACGCTGGATTCCGCACAGAGCTTGCCTACTGGGCTCGATGAGCAAGAGACGGACTGTCTCGCGGTGCTGGAGCAGGTGGATCCCGACATGGCTCGCTCCGTGCGAGCAGAGGCGCGACGTCAGCGGCAGACCATCGAGCTGATCGCATCGGAGAACCACACGAGTGCCGCTGTGCGCGCAGCTCAGGGGACGGTCCTTACCAACAAGTACGCGGAAGGCTATCCGGGTCGCCGCTACTATGGCGGGTGTGCGCATGTGGACGAGGTGGAGCGCCTTGCTATAGCGCGCTGCGAGGAGCTCTTTCGCTGTGGCCATGCCAATGTGCAGCCACATTCGGGCTCGCAAGCCAACGCGGCCGCCTATATGGCCGTCTTGGATGTCGGCGACACGGTACTCGCGATGAGCCTGGCGCACGGTGGCCATCTCACGCACGGGCACCACCTTAGTTTCTCTGGCCGCGAGTACCGCTTTGTGCCGTATGGCGTCGATCGAGAGACCGAGCGGATCGACTATGATGCTTTGGCAAAGCTGGCCAAGCAAGAGCAGCCCAAGCTGATCGTCGCTGGTGCAAGCGCCTACGCTCGGGTCATCGACTTCCAGCGGCTGCGTGCCATCGCGGACGAGGTGGGCGCCTTGCTCATGGTGGATATGGCCCATATCGCCGGGCTCGTGGCGGCGGGCGTGCATCCAAGCCCGATCCCCCACGCGGATCTTGTCACCAGCACAACGCACAAGACACTGCGCGGACCGCGTGGCGGGTTGGCTTTGTCCTCGAAGGGGCTGGGACGCGCGCTCGATCGCGCCGTATTCCCTGGCATCCAGGGGGGTCCTCTGATGCACGTCATCGCGGCCAAAGCTGTGGCCTTTCTGGAGGCGATGGAACCCGGATTCGTGGCCTACCAAGAGGCAGTGGTACGCAACGCACAGGCGTTGGGTGCAGGGCTAGCAAATGCGGGCTATCGGCTGGTATCGGGCGGCACGGATAACCATATGGTGCTGGTCGATGTGGGCGTGCGCGATATCACAGGCGCTGAGGCAGAAGACTGGCTGGAGCAGGCGGGTATCGCATGCAACAAGAACATGATTCCCTTTGACCCTCGCCCTCCGAGGGTCGCCAGCGGCATTCGGTTGGGCACGCCGGCGGCCACGACGCGAGGAATGTCCGTCGGCGAGATGGAGCGCATCGCGCTGTGGATCGCGCGTGTACTCGATGCGCGAGGCGATCGCGACGTCGTGGCCGAGGTACGGCGCGAAACGCTCGAGCTGACCCGCGCTTTTCCGCTGTCGTAGTTGGCACCCACAAGAGAAGCGAGGAGGCCCGTCTCTGACAAGAGACGGGCCCCGTGCTTGGTAGCGGGGGACGCCTATTCGGCGATGGCGACCTGGGTCAGAGAGTCGCCACCGGCGGCCCAAGTGTACGTGTACTTTGTGCTGCGGCGGAGGTACTTGTTAAAGTAGGGAGAGTCCGTGCCGTCCCCCGCAGTGATCTGGGCTGCCGTGGCCTGTGCCGGAATGGCCGTGCCACCGTCAATGGCAACGTCCTGGGTGTTGTAGGTGTCGATGGCCGTCTGAACGATGTCTAGCTCGGCGGAGGCCGAGGCGCTGGTGGCGCGGTCCGTGATGCCGCCCAAGCTAAGGGCGACGATGCCGACGAGGATTGCCATGATGGCGATCACGATCAAGAGTTCGATCAGCGTGAATCCGTCTTGCTTCTGCATGATGTAGGTTCTCCTTTGAGAAATGCTGCGTACGACTGCGCGTGACGACCAAACTCCTTTGCTCCTGCCTGCGTCTCCCTCCTTGTGAGCCAGTTTCGTCGGCTCTGCTGAATGGCGCTCGTGTCCTTCCGCTGTCGCGTCCTGGCGCTATGGTAACATGTTGGTGGTGTCCGTAGATAAAGCCTGCATAAATAGTGAGTGGGCTGAACGTAAATCGGAGGTTAATCATGCGGGTTCGCGTTGCGGTGGCGGACCGATGAGTGCCATGTAGACGCGAAGACGCCCCGGCGATGGCCTCGCCGGGGCGTTCGGCTAGCAGGGGCGGGCTACGAACCGCGTAGCAGCATGCGCATGTGGTCAGGATTCACCGCGCGCGACATCACTTCCTCGAGCGTCACTAGGCGTCGCCTGTAGAGGTCTGTCAGGGCCTGGTCCATCGTCTGCATGCCCAGGCGCTGTCCCGTTTCGATGACGCCAGGGATCTGATGCGACTTGCCCTCGCGGATCAAGTTACGAACCGCCGAGGTGGCGATCATGACCTCGACCGCCGGCACGCGCCCGTTGCCATCGGCACGTGGGAGCAGCGTCTGCGACAACACGCCCAGCAGAATGTCCGCAAGCTGGATCCGCACCTGCTGCTGCTGGTGAGGCGGGAAGGCATCGATCATCCGGTCCACGGTGAGGGCAGCTCCCGCGGTGTGCAAGGTTGAGAGCACCAGGTGCCCCGTCTCGGCGGCTGTTAGCGCCGCCCCGATGGTCTCCAGGTCGCGCATCTCACCCACGAGGATCACGTCTGGATCCTGTCGCAGCGAATGCTTGACGGCCGCCGCAAAGCTGGTCGTATCGTCACCGAGCTCTCGCTGCGTGATCAAGGCGCGGTCATCCTCAAAGACATACTCGATGGGATCCTCGACGGTGACGATGCGGCAAGCATCACGCTGGTTACGGTAGTTGATCATGGATGCCAGCGTGGTCGATTTGCCCGAACCGGTGATGCCCGTTACGAGGACTAGTCCACGCGGCCGCATCACAAGGTCCTTGCAGATGGCAGGGATTCCCAGCGAGTCGATGGGCGGGATCACCTCGTCCAGTCGGCGCATGACGAGGCTGAGGGTGTTGCGTTGCCTGGCCGCGTTCACACGGAAGCGAGCCACGCCGTCTAGCGCGTAAGAGAAATCAAGCTCCAGCTCTTCGGCAAAAATCGCGCGCTCTTCGGCGCTGGCTATCTGCTCGAAATAGCAGTTCAAGTCCGCCTCTCGGAGGGGCGCGTAGGTGTTCTGGGGTACCAGGCGGCCGTGGACGCGAAGCACAGGGGGGCGTCCCACCTTGAGGTGGATGTCCGACGCTTTGGCCTCGGCCGTCATGCGCAAAAGGTCATGGATATGGGTTCTGCCGGAGGGATCGCGCCCTGGCCCAGATGTCAGCTCGCGCTCTTGGTTGCTTGTGAAGGACATAGGTGCTCCTGTCGAAAGGTTCAGGAGAAAGGCCGCCTTACGGTCACCGCAGGTACCACATCAATAGGCCATCAGCAAACACCATGACGAGATAGGTACTCACGATCATAAAGGGAGCGAATGGGATATAGTCGGTGCGCTTTTTGATGCCCGTCATCAGCAGGCCCGCCGAGATCAGACCTCCGAGGACGAACGATCCCGCGACGGCAAGCATCGCCAGGGGATAGCCCGTGAGGAGACCGCAGAGGAACGATAGCCGAACGTCGCCAGCTCCCATCCCCTCTAGGCCGCGGCTCCGGTATACCAAGGCCGCGAGTAGGTGAATGAGCAGGAACACGACAAAGGCAACGATCGCGCCGGTCGCCTGGCTGGCGATTGCGAGGATGGCCGGATCCACTCTCTGGATCATGTTAGCCGCTAGGCTTGCCTGCCACCAGCCCATCAAGCCAAATGACGGCGTCTGCAGCAAGTGGAGCGGCAGCATCAGCAATCCTATCGCAATCGCGGGCAAGATGATCACGTTCGGCACGATGCGGTGCTCTAGATCGATGACGAACAGGACGATCAACACGGCAGTCCACCAGGCCATGATGACGAGATCCATGCTGGGGCCGTAGCGCGCCGCGAGCCAACCAAACAGAGCGGCTGTGACGATTTCGACGATCAACACTCTGCGCGGGATCTCGGCGCCGCAGGTCCGGCAGCGCCCACGGAGTGCAAGGTAACTCACCACGGGTGCCAGGTCGAGCGGCGTCAATTGGCGGCCGCAGCTTGGACAGTGCGACGGTGGGTGCAGCAGTGATTGGCCCTCTGGGACGCGATCGGCAACTACGTTGAGAAAGCTGCCCACCGCCAGGCCAACTAGGATAGCCAGGATGATCTCCACGCTAGACCCTTTTCTGTGCTAGGCCGAGGTTGGTCATGTACTCGGCTATCGGCATCTCACGCGGTGCCTGCAAGGGCGACTCGTTGGCTGCGACGGGGTAAGCGACGCTGACCGCAACATACTCGCGAGCATCGCGGCCCACAAGCAGGCTCCCAGTCATGTAGAGCTGCGTCTTTTCCGGGATCATCGCGTTGGGATGGCTGTCATTGTAGAAACGCGTTGTTTGCACGAGCTCATTCACCAGGCGATCCAGCCGTGCCTCTGCCGAGAGGGTATCCTCTTCCAGCGAAAATGTCCGCATGATGGCTGGCTGATAGGCACGCACCAGGATAACATCGAGCGAAGCGCGTTCCAAGTTCACCACGATGGCGTCGGGCTCGGCGACGGCTCGTATGAGTGCCAAGGGCTTGAGATCCATGACGTAGGGGGAGATGCTGGCGGCTTCGAGCGCCTGGACTTGGGCATCCATGAGATCCCGCGGAACGCCCAGCAGGTAGATGCGTTGCATTTCGCCCTGGCTTTCGAGGGTATCCCAAGAGAGATAGAGGTCGTCCAGCGACAGCGGCATCTCCTTGCGCGCCTCGCGAGCGATGGTCTCCGCCATAAGCGAGGCTTGCAGCTTGGGCAGATTGAGGACGCGCGGAATGCTGCGGAGCCCAGTAAGGGCCGTCACGACGCGTCGACGGCTCAGCTGCTGACTGGCAAACAGCTCGTCGAGGATCGTGCCCATCTCGACCGGATTGGTGACTAGGCCATTCGTTACCAGTCCCTCGGGCAGCTCGACAGACCCCCAGCTTGCCACGCGGCTGCGCTCGCTGACGAGAAAGCGCACATCGTTCGCCTCGATGGCAAGCGTGGTAACGTCACGCACGCGTGGCTTGCCTATCTGCAGCATCGTCTCATCCCCGCATGGTCTCTCATGGTATTCGCAGGTAGCTGCCGGCACGGATAAACGAACTGGTCAGACCGTTGGCGGCCATCAGTGCGGGCACCGTTACGCCAAACCGTTGGCCGATGCTGAACAGAGTATCACCCGATACGACACGGTAGATGCGACCCGGTCCCGAGCCAGGCAGGAGCTCTGGCCAGCCAGACCAACCTTCAGGTGGAATGACCAGGCGTTGGTAGGGATAGATGGTGTAGCCTTCCAGGTGGTTGGCCAGCATCAAGAGGGCCACGGTCGTGTCATAGCGTCGCGCGATGCTGGAAAGCGTCTCTCCTTGGGAGACGATATGCACCGCCGGTCCTGGTGCCTCCATCGTCGGGATGTACAGGGCACGGTAGGCCCAAATGAGCGAGCTCGTCAGATTGTTGGCGGCCATGATGGCCCAGACGGTCGTATTGTACTGCTTGGCGATGCTGTAGAGTGTCTCGCCTGGCTGGACGATGTGCACGAGGGGACCGGGCGGCGGAGAGCCACTCGCGGGAATCCAGATCACATCGCCCGCGCGTAGGAAGTAGCTCATCATGCCGTTGGCTTGCATGATGGCCTGCACGGTGGTGCTGTATTGCTTGGAGAGCGAGTAGAGCGTGTCCCCAACTTGGACGGTGTAGGTGATCGGATCGGTCAGGTAGACCGGCGTCGGGCTAGCGTGCGGGGCAGGCGTCCATGACGCCGTGGGGGATGGCCCCGGAGTGTTCGTGCTACCGGGCACCGGCGTTGGGCAGTAACGGCCCACAAGCTCGAGCCCCATGAGAGCCTCCTCGCCCTCAGGCTGGAGCAGCAAGGCCTCGCGGAAAGCCGCCAGGCTCTCGGTACACCGGCCCGCGGTCAGCAGCTCGTAGCCATAGTTGATGAGCGCATAGTAGCGTTTGCTCTGGATGTCATCATAGTTCGGGTCGATGGCGATCACCTGCTCGATAAGGTCGAGCACCAAGGGCCAGTCCTGAGCGTTCCAGGCGGCGTTGATCTGGTCTATGAGAGCTTCGAGCTGCGTGGGTGTAGATGATGCCACGGCAGCCCGTAGCGACAGCCCACCGGATGGCACAGGGCTATCCAGACGGAACCACGTCGCAGCTGGTGGGGCAGTGGCTTCCTGGGGGGCCGCGGAGACAGATCGAGCGCTCGCTGCAGAGCCGAGCGCAAGGGGAGCCACGAGAAGCAGTGTCACCGCTAGCCTGCGCCAGCCGACAGCGCACGGCCACTTGCGCGAACGTGCGACGCGCGAAGCAACGGATCTCGACAACGCTTGGTGGTTCATGGGCTTGAGAGCCTTTCGAGGCCTGACAGTGCCTCCTGTCCCTCTGGGCGAAGATCCAGCGCCGCCTCGAGCTTCTCCCGGGCCAGGTCGATCTGGCCCGCGGCCTCGAGCTCCTCGCCCCACGCAACGTACGCCTCATAGAGCCAAAGGGAGGCTTCTACATGCACGGGCTGCAATTCTAGTATGCGGCGTGCCTGCTTGACAACTGCCTCCCAGTCCTCGATATCGCGGGCCGCGGCGGTTAGCTCTTCGAGCTCGGCGACAGTTGTGTCGTCTGAACCTGTGCTCCCTGCTTGGGCCGAGGCGGCGCGATCGGAGGCATAGACGATGAGGTCGATATCGGCCCGGCCTCCATCGCTCTGGTAGATAGCAATGTCGGTGAGCCGCAAGGTGGCAACGGGCCGGCTGCCGAGGCGGGCCACAAAGCGGAGGAGCCCCGGTACGCCACCCTGGGCCACCACATAGTATCGCTGGACGACGTACGCGTCCTGGGCCTCTTCCTCCGGAGTGCTCCTCAACGGCTCGATGCTGATCACCTGCACATCCGTCTGCATGGCGTACTCGTAGAATCTGGCCGCCTCCTCGTTTGCCTCGACCGAGGTGGGAAAGCCTGCCAGACGCTCTGCCATCTGGGCGTTGATCTCGGCGATCTGTGCTTGCAAGGACGCCGGGTTGGCGGTCTGGAGGCTGAGGATCTGCTCGATGCCATCCTCAACCACAGCTAGATCGGCCTGTGCCTGCGATGCTTCCACGAGGTTCCTGCCTAGGGAGACCGATGCCAGCACAAAGGCGGTAATGGCAACAACCAAGAGGGCAATGCCGGCCACGGCCACCGGATTACGAAGCTTGATTCGCTTGAAGATGTCCTTGACGTCGGTGTTCATGGTGCCACAGTCCTCAGACGGAGCATCAGCGTGAACTCTATGGTTCCTTCTTCCGACGGACCCTCAAGCTCTGACGACTGGTACATGGAGGCGGCCAAACCCATCCTCCGCCAGAGCGACGCCGAC
This sequence comes from uncultured Anaerolineales bacterium, assembly GCA_964402205.1. Lineage (GTDB taxonomy): Bacteria > Chloroflexota > Anaerolineae > UBA1429 > UBA1429 > DAIRUQ01. The sequence continues at coordinate 1,406 of CAYOBT010000056.1, read as the reverse complement.
ACGGGCGTGTACGTGGCCGTCGGCGTGGCTGTAAAGGCGGGAGTGGCCGTCATGGGAACGGGCGTGCTTGGCGCGGCGCCTTCCTCTTCGCAGAGGAGATAGTAGGCCTTGTCTGCCCCAAACTCGCCCTTGTTGTAGATGGTGATGCTTACCTCGCCATCCACCAATGCCTCGAAGGAAAGTCGGGAGTTGAGCATGCCAGTGCCAGGATAGGCGTCGTCGCTTTGGCAGCTACCCGGATCACAACCCGTGACGGGGCCAGCGGCCACGAGCACAGTGTCGACGCCCGGAACTAGCGGCATGCAGAGATCCAGCGTGTCGGTCACTGGCGTCTGGGTGGGAACCGGGATGGGTGTCTGTCCCGCGCGTGGCTGGTATGGGTTGCCGCATGTGTAGAGCACATAGCTTCGTCCCTGCTTGACGCGCAGCCAGACGCGATCGACGTCGAGATCGGGTTGGAAGGTATGGAGCTGAACCTCGCCTACCGAGATGTATCGGTTCACCTGCAGATCGGGCTCGTACGAATCAGCGCCCTCGGTTCCCAGATCGTCCACTTGGATCGTGTAACTAGCGTCTTGGCCGTAGATGCCCTTGTTGCTGATCGTGACGACGACCTCGGCGTCAAAATCCAGCGTGTTCTGGAGCTCGATGTAGGACGACAAATCACCGGGCTGCCTGTCATCGTTGGTGAGCCGCACGGAGCCCATGTCTACGGTGAGGCGCGTATCGACGCCGGGCGCGAGCTCTCCAGTATAGATGCGATAGCGCTGATTGCGCTTGGCCACAAAGGTCACCTTGTCGACGTCGCCGTCTGGGTAGAAGGTCCGCTCTTGGGCTGCTCCCAGGGCGATAGGGACGGGTTGCGCATCGTCTGGCTCGTAAGGGTCGCCCTGGCCGGCATCGACCACGCGTAGCGTGTAGGTTGTCTCGGGCCCGTAGAGCCCCTTGTTCGCGACGGTGATGAACGCAGGGGCGTCGGCGCCCGTGAGGTTCTGGATGCGGATGGACGAGGACAGGTCCTGGGGCGCACGGTCGTCGTTGGTGTAGGTGGCACTGCCCATTTGTACCGTCAGATGCGTATCCACGCCTACGGCAAGGGCGCTGGTTTCGATTTGGTAGGCATAGCCCGCCTTGGCGGTGAACACGGCGCGGTCAACATCGCCGGTGGCGCAAAAGTTGTGCTCCTGTTCGGCGCCGACCGCGATAAGGCGGGCTACGGCATCATCCGGCTCATACGCGTCCGCGCAGTCGGGTGTCGGTGTGCGCCAACCTGGCGTGAGCGTGTGATCGGGTGTGGGCGTGCCGGCTAGCTCGCGGACGGTCACCCAGTACTCTTTGTCTGGGCCGTACTGGTCGCGGTTCATGACGGTGATGGCAGCCAGGCCGTCGCGCGCGGCACGAACCAC
>CAYOBT010000055.1:0-10542 GCA_964402205.1 uncultured Anaerolineales bacterium | reverse complement strand
CTACGCGCCTTCGTCGACGGAGGAGGCAGTATCCTTTGGCTTGGGGAGGTTCCCTCACTGGTAGAGGGAGAGCCATCCGCCGAGCTCGACGAGCTCGTCACGAGCGGCGAGCATCTAGACGCGATCGCGCAACTAGAGGAGGCGCTGCCTGCATCGGTACGGCGCATGTCGGTAGCGGACAGCCAGGGCACAGAGATCCCGTCCGTCACTGTGACGGCGCGAGATCTGGAAACCTTTGGCGATTTCGGGGCCTGCGCCTTTTACTTTCTCGTGAATAGCGATGCCAGTGCCGCCCACGAGGCGACCATCGAGTTGCCCGGCAAAGCCATCGCCCGCGTCGTTCTGGAGGACGGAACCGTCCAGGCCATCGCCTGCGACGCGCAAGACGGGCGAGTCAAGCTGGACTATCGCTTCCCTGCGAGCGGATCGCTAGCTCTCATCGTCCCCGATGATCCGAAAGCGCTAGAGACTGCCATTGAGCCGGCAGCAACCGTAGGGGAGCCTCTGCCTCCGCATCTCTTTGAGGGCAAGTGGCAGCTCGAGATGCTGGATCCCAATGCCCTGACGCTGGACTATTGCGACATGTGGATCGATGGCGAGCTAGAGGCAGAGAACGAACACATCAGCATCGTGCAGGAGCGATGCCTGAATCGCGGAAAGCCTGTAGACCTCAGGCTGCGCTTCCGCGTGCGAGTGGCCGACGATTGGTCGCCCGAGGGGCCGCTGTATCTGGTCATGGAGCAGCCCCAAGAGACCAGGATCAGCATCAATGGGCAGACCATCAAGCAGACGGATTGTGGGTTCTACAGGGACACCTCTTTCCGCAAGATCGACATCACAGATCAGCCGCGGCCTGGCGCGAACGAGATCGTCTTGGAGACGCGTTTCTCCCAGAGCCCAGAGGTGTATGAGAACCTGAAAACGGCGCGCGTCTTTGAGGCCGAAAAGAACAAGCTCACCTATGATAGCGAGATCGAGGCCATCTATCTCGTTGGGCGCTTTGGCGTGCAGACGCCTGGGTCCTTCGACCCGCTACCACGGCATGCCATGCGCTACAGTGGCCCCTTTGTGATAGGGCCTGAGCCCACCGAGGTCGATCCAGCCGACCTGACGCCACAGGGACTGCCTTTCTTCAACGGGACCATCCGCTTGAGCAAGCAAGTCACGCTGGACGAGGAGCAGATCGACGGCAGGTCGTTCTCCTTGGAGGACGTACAGGGCCACATCGTCGAGTTGATCGTCAACGGAGAGTCTGCCGCGAGGTGGTTCTGGCGTCCCTATGTCGCAGATCTTGGTGGGATACTGACAGCTGGTGAGAACACCTTTGAGCTCGTGCTGACGGGCGGCCTGCGCAACCTCCTAGGCCCGCACCACCTCGAAGAGGGCGAGAGCTATGGCGTGGCTCCTCCCAGCTTTTACAAGGAGCCGAGCGTCTTTGGCTGCGCGCCGTGGAACGACGACTATTGCTTTGTAGAGTTCGGCGTGAGGCTTGCCAAGTAGTGACGTCTCGCCAGCACGCAGCCCACACGAGACAGGAGAGCGGCCAATGGATGTCGCGAGCTTGGCATGGTACGATGCGAACTGCACCGTTGGGAGATTCCCCAACAATGGGCGCAGTATCCCTGACATAGAGGGCATCGCTGAGACGCTTGGGGAGCTTGGCATCGAGCATGGCCTTGTGCGGCATTCCCTCGGCCGCTTGACCTCTCCGCAGGAAGCCAACGAAGCACTGGCAGCGGAGATCGGGGACGACGATCGGTGGACGCCATGTTGGGCCCTCAATCCTGCGCAGGCCCCTGATGGCCTTGCCGGACTGGATGGCGAGATTCGCGCCATCTGCCTCTATCCAGAACACCACGGTTATCCCCTGACCGAATGGATGCTTGATGAGAGCCTGGCGCCCCTGGCCGACAGTGGGGCACTGGTGCTCGTAGAGCTCGACGAGACGTCGCTGGCCGACCTACACGCCTTCAGCCAAGCCTTCCCAGGGTTACGGGTCGTCGTCCTCAACACGGGCTACCGTGTCCTGGGAGCCCTGTCGCGTCTGCTTGCCACCTGCTCGAATCTTTATGTCGAGTTGTCGACGTTGGCCAACTACCGGGGCGTCGAGACACTCGCGCAGCGCCATGGCCCGGATCGGCTGCTGTTCGGCACCAACACCCCTCTCTCTGACGGCATCGGCCCCTTGGCAGCTCTCCATCACGCGGAGATATCTGCCCCGGCACGAGCCTTGATCGCGGGAGAGAACCTAGGCCGGCTCCTATCGGAGGTGCGCACATGATCCAACCCAAGGAGCTCGTCATCGCAGGACGGTCGCTGAAGGCGCTCGGGTGGCGCATCATCGACGCACACGCGCACCTAGGCTCGTACGGAGGGTTCGACATCCCCCACGGCGACGCCGATGGCATGGTGCGGCAGATGGATGACCTGGGGATCGACGTCGCTTGCATCAGCTCGCTCATGGCCATCAATGCCGACTATGTGCGGGGCAATGATCTAACCGCAGCGGCCGTGCAGCGGCACCCGGATCGGCTGATCGGCTATGCGGTGGCAAATCCATGGGAAACGGACCGCGTCGCCAGTGAACTGACGCGCGCGTTTGACGACCTCGGCCTATCTGCCATCAAGATCCATCCTACGTTGTGGGAGCTGCCGGTAGATGACGCGCGCTATGAACCTATCTGGGCGTTTGCCTCGGAACGCAAGGCATTGATCCTTTCGCACACCTGGGCGGGCGAGCGATCCTGCCGTCCCTCGCTTTTCCGAACGATCGCGCAACGGTATCCGGACGTGGCCATCCTACTGGGACACAGCGGCGGATCTCGAGCTGGGAACATCGAGGCCATCGAGGTGGCAAGGGCTTGCCCCAACATCTATTTGGAGACATGCTACTCGAGGCTGACGCGCGAGCAGTTCGAGCTGCTCGTGGAGGGGGCCGGCAGCGACCGCGTCGTCTTTGGCACGGACATGCCATTTATCGACGCGTCCTTCACTCTGGCGCGGGTGGCTGGGGCCGATCTGCCCGTAGCGCAGCGGAAGGCCATCCTCGGCGATACCGCAGCGCATCTCCTACGAACGCACGCACCAAGCGCCAAGGCCCTGGCCTAGGATCTCGATGCAGACACAGAGCGCGTCGCCAGAAAGCCAGGGCAGCTCAGCTAGCGACGTGACCCTGCCGCGCCCAACGGTGGGCAAGCGCACACCTACTCAGGCCATCGGGCACGCCATCCGGCAGACTCGCGCGCGTCTCGCCAGGCTTCCTTACAACGAGCGCATCCTCTACGCCGAGACTTTTTTCCAGGCGATCCTCGCCAGCGGCGTCCTCGCATTCGTGGGCGTTTATTTGGTACGTCTCGGGGCACCCAACTGGCTGGTGGGCCTCTACTCCTCACTCCCAGCGCTGGCAGTCATCGTCACAGCCATGCCCGTGGCATCCTTTGTGCAGCGCCAGCGTTCCCTTGTGGCTACAGCAAACTGGGGGCGCCTTGTATTCCGCGGGATGATGGGCATGTTCGCCTTGCTGCCACTGTTTCCCCCAGGCGCAGCAGGCTATGTACTGGTCGGGGCCCGTACGCTCATGGCCGTTCCCGGGTCGGTTTCCAACGTGTCCTTCACCACGGTCCTGGGCATCGTGACGCCCGCGGACCAGCGCCCACGCATGCTGAGCTTGCGACTAGCCATCAACGGCGTGGCAGCTACCGTGTTCGGGTTTCTCGCCGGGCAGTGGCTGGACTATGCTCCCTATCCCGTGAACTACCAGGTGCTCTTTGTTGCCGGGTTCGTGGCCGGGCTCATCAGCATCTATCTGCTATCCAAGCTCAGGATGCCTGAGGAGACCGCACCCCTGCCCAGCACACCTCGACCTACGCGCCTTCGGCTCGGACAGGTAGCGGCGCTTGTCAAGGACACGCCTGCATTTCGCGGTTATGCCGTGGCATCTCTGATTTTCCGGCTTGGCCTGGCCATGCCCCAAGCTCTCTACACCATCTATCGCGTTCGCACGCTAGGTTCATCCGATGCGTGGGTGGCCATTCTGCTCACGTTGCAGAATGCCATGAGCGTGATGAGTTACTTTGCCCTTGGCAAGCTGCTCACCAAGCCCGGTTTCCGTGGCAAGCTCTGGCTGAGCTGTCTTGGCACTGCGCTGTATCCCCTAACGACCGGTCTCTCGCGCACACCGGCGATGTTGCTGGTGCCCGCCGTGGTTGGGGGCATCTTTGGTGCGGGGATGAACATCTACCTAACCGACCTGCTCTTCGAGGTCTCGCCCGAGGACAACCGCCCACCCTTTGTGGCCGCCAACACCATCCTTGCAAACCTAGCGGCCTTTGTCGCACCCATGCTCGGTACAGCCCTAGCAGACATGACCGGCATCGTCATCGCCTTTTACGTGATTGCCCTCTTTCGGATAGTAGGCGGCCTCGCCTTCTGGAAGATCGTCGCTCATCCATCTCGAGCATCGACTTAGACCACGAAAGCGACGAGGGGCGTACCTTATCAGGTACGCCCCTCGAGTAAGGCTCCTAGGCTGGCTAGGCTAACCCCAGCCAACCCTTGATACGTCCTATCACGGCGTCAGGCGTAAAGCCAAGCTTCTCTGCCAGCACCGTGTTGGGCGCCGAGTGCCCAAACTCGTCTTGGGTGATGAAAAGAGCATCGGCCCCGACGACGTCGCCCCACCCAAACCGGCTCCCCGCCTCGATGACCACCTTGCGCGCGTTGCCCGGTATGAGGGCCTCTCGGAAAGCGGCGTCTTGGGCCATGAACAGGTTGCGAGACGGCATAGAGACCACGCGAGCTGCGGTGCCGCCATCGCGCAAGGCCTCTGCGGCTGCAGCCGCGAGCTGCACCTCTGATCCGGTGGCGATCAACACCAGCTCGGGATCGCGCTCACTGTCAGTGAGCGCGTAGGCTCCCTTCGCGAACGTCTCCGCCGTTAGAGGCTCATCGCGATCGAGCGCAGGGACGCCCTGGCGGGTGAGGAACATGGCAGAGGGCCCGTCGCAATGCTGCAAGGCATAGAACCATGCCTGTGCCACCTCCGGCCCATCCGCTGGGCGCAGATCCACCATGCCAGGAATCACGCGCAGCGAGGCGATCTGCTCCACCGGCTGATGCGTCGGCCCGTCCTCACCCACAAAGACGCTGTCATGCGTGAAGACGAACACCGACTGGGCGCCCATCAGATTTGCTAGGCGAATGGGAGGACGGCAGTAGTCGGCAAAGACGAGGAACGTGGCGCCAAAGGGAATCCAACCGCCATACAATGCCATGCCGTTCAGGATGGAGCCCATAGCGTGCTCACGCACGCCAAAATGCAGGTTTCGCCCCTCAGGCGTGTCAGGTCCAAAGGCGGGCGAGACATCCATCCACGTCGAAGTGGACGGCGCTAGGTCGGCGGAGCCGCCTACCACGTACGGTACCAGCTCTGCGATCTTCTGGATGACCTGCCCACTCATGCGACGCGTGGCATTGGGTTTGGTAATGGCACTCAGGAGCTCTTGCTCCAGGCCAACCGGGAGCTTCTTGGCCAGAGCGGCTCGTCTTGCCTCCGCGAGAGAGGGGTTCTCCTCTTCCCAACGCGCCAAGGTCGACTGCCAAGCAGCGTACTCTTGCTTGAGTTCAGCGACGCGCTCACACCACAATGCTCGCACCTCATCGGGCACGAAAAAGCTAGGCTCCAAGGGCCAGCCCAGGTTCTCTTTTGTGGCCCTAGCCTCCTCCTCGCCAAGGGCCGCGCCGTGAACCTCCGCCGAGTCGACCATGTTCGGACTGCCCTTACCGATGTGAGTGCGCGCCACAATCAGCGTAGGTCGCTCGGTCTCGGCCTGCGCTGCCTCGATTGCCTCGGCTGCGGCCTCCCCGTCATGTCCGTCGATGTAGAGAACCTGCCACCCGTACGCCTCGAACCGCTTGCCTCGATCCTCGGTAAAGGCAAGGGAAGTGGAGCCTTCGATGGAGATGCGGTTGTCATCGTAGAAGTAGATGATGTTGCCAAGCTTCAGGTGGCCGGCCAGCGAAGCTGCTTCCGAGGAGACGCCCTCCATGAGATCGCCGTCGCTGACGATGCCATAGACATAGTGATCGACGATGGTGTTCCTGCTCGTATTGTAGCGAGCGGCGGCCATCTTGGCAGCGATGGCCATGCCAACCCCATTGGCAAAACCCTGGCCTAGTGGCCCGGTGGTCGTCTCGACGCCGGGCGTCAGGCCATACTCAGGATGGCCAGGCGTCTTGCTACTCCACTGGCGAAAGTCGCGTAGATCGTCCAGGGACAGATCATAGCCCGCCAAGTGCAGCAGAGCGTAGAGAAGCATCGATCCGTGGCCAGCCGACAGCACAAAGCGATCGCGATTGGTCCAGTCTGGGTCATCGGGATTGAAGCGAAGATACTGGTACCAGAGGGTGAATGCATAGTCGGCGGCTCCCATGGGGAGGCCCGGATGCCCGGAACCGGCCGCCTCCACGCCATCAACAGCCAGCATCTTGATGGTGTTGACGGCCAGCTCACGCTCTTGGCTGCTCAGTGCTTTCGGCATGTTGCTTGCTCCTATCGTCTGCGCCGTGGGGTGTCGATGCCACGGACCGCGCCACTATCTGCTTGGGTATTCTAGGGACAACCCCAAGAGCGCACAAACCGGCCGATGGACGTTTGGCTCTATGGGACGACAAAGCCGCGGAATCCCTCGCCGATGACCTCGCTCGCCGACTGCAGGATGACGAACGCACCTGGGTTGATACGGGACACGAGCCGTTCCAGCCGGCCTACCTCCGACTGCGCCACGGCGCAGAGTAGCACCCGCTTGTTGGCCCCGGTGTACCCTCCCTCGCCATGGAACACAGTGACGCCTCGATGGAGGTCCTGCAGGATCGCCAATCGCGCCGCCTCGCTGCGCTCGGTGATGATCCACACTGCGCGCGACGGCTTGATACCATCCTGGATGAGATTCACCATCCGACTCGATACCGTCGCGAGAAGCAGTGTGTAGAGAGCGGGTTCCAGTCCAAAGATGAGTGCTGAGGTGCCAAGAATGACCACGTTGAACCCTAGGAGGGTGTGGCCGATCTTCCACCCAAAGAGACGACGGAAGAGCTTGGCCACGATGTCTGTCCCGCCGGTAGTACCCCCGCCTCGGAACACAAGCCCGAGCCCGAGGCCGTCGAGGATGCCCCCGTACAGAGTGTACAGCAAGGGATCGCTCGTCACATTGTCCGGAAGGTAGGGCGCCAATAGGTCGATGGCCAAGGTCATCACCGTCACGGCGACCACCGTGCGAACACCCTCGGAGATGCCACCGCCCCACTTCAGGGCGATGGCGAACAGCGGAATGTTGATGGCCAACGTGACCATGCCGACGGGAAGCCCCACGAGATAGTAGAGAATCGTGCCGATGCCCGTGACGCCGCACGAGACCAAGCGGTTGGGGATCAGGAAGAGGTTGGCGCCGATGGCGATCAGAATGCTCCCGGCCAGCAACGTAGCAAAGTCGGCGGCCAGATGGGAGCCTCTCCTAGCCAGATCCCGCCGATGGACTTGCCGCTGGCGGCGTCTTGCATCCCGTCTGGCCTGCCGCATCGGGTCGCGTCTCGAAATGCTTCGCGCCATGGCTCCGCCTTGCTGGAGTGATGGAACTCGATCGTGATGGGCCGCAGCGATGCTCTCGCGCGGTGGCACCTTCGGGCGACGCTCTTGATGCCACACGTTAACGAGGTGAAGGATGACGACAACTCCCCTCTGCCATCGCGGCAACGCCATTCTTGTTCGGATATACACCATCGTGCCTTGCAAGATTAGAACGTTTGTTCTATCATATCCCTGGTTCTGCCACGTTGGTTCCGGAGGACACCATGGATCTAGATCTGACCCAGCTTGTTGCTGCAGCACTCCATCGCATCCAGGATCAGCGGAGCTACAGTCTGCGAGGGATGGCGATCAAACTTCGTATCAGTCCCGGCCACCTGTCCATGATCTACAACGGTCAGCGCTCCGTTGGGATCGGCGTGCTGATAGCCGCTCTGCGCGAGTTCCCCGAGATGCGCCAAGCGATTGGGGTTGCGCTCCTCTCACCCTCTCGGAAACGCAACCAGGACTAGATCGCACAGCAAGCCCTCCGCCGTTCAGACGGCGGAGGGGTATCGCACATTCGTAGCCGCTAGCGCCTAGAAGCCGCCAGCAAGGATCCAGCCAGCGTTACCTTGAGCGCATCGGCTGCGAGGAACGGCGCTACGCCCAAGCGCCATGCTTGCTGGAGGCTCCCACTGTAGCCGGTCAGCCAGAGAAGCCCACCCGCATAGATAGCGGCGAGACCAGCCATCCCAGCTAGGAGGTGGACGCCAAGCCCCTGGCCATCGCGCTCCACGATCAAGCCAGCCAGGGCAGCCCCGACTGGGAATGCCCACAGATAGCCAGCTGTCGGCGAGACAAAGGCCGCAGGACCACTCAAGCCCGCAGCCGTTAGCGGCGCACCCAACAGGATCATTCCCAAATAGGCTGCCTGCGCCCAAAAGCCCCCTCGGGCCCCTAGGACGATGCCACTCATGAGAACGACCAGGACCTGCAACGTGAGCGGAACGGGTGTGCCCGGCAGAGGGACAGCCACTCGGGAAGATAGTGCTGTAGCCAATCCAACGAGCAACACAGCTGCGACTCGCACCACGCTCAGACGATCACGTACGATGGTCAGGGTATGCATCCACTCCTCCGAGCCTATGGCCGACACTCTTGCGAACCAGAACCGATTATAGCAGGGGTCACCGGATGGGCAACTCCCGACCTGCCAACGCCACTATTCCCTGGGCGATAGTCCCTTTTGCAGTGCGCCGAGAAGTGCGCGGACCGGCTCTGCTAGCTCCTGTGGTAGACCCTGAGCCAAGGTATAGTCTCGTTCGCCAGCCAGGATGCGTTCCATAGCATGTGCATACTGCACCATGGGCTCTGGGCTTCCCTCTTGCTGCAGCGTTCCAAGCAGCATGCCAGCCACAAACTGGGCGTTGGCATCGCCTCGAATGGCCTGCATGACGCTCACAAACACCCGCTGGACCGTTGCCTGCACCTGACGAGGCAGGCCGCCACCTCTGGGCTGGGCTTGGGCCTCTGCTGCCGGCGCTTCTGCCTCGGAAGGGCCTGGCTCCTCTGGCTCTGGTGCCTCGATGCCCGCTAGGAGCGCCTTGACCAGCGCGGCTTGCCGAACGCCCAGATCCTGATAGAGCTCATCCCCGCGCTCGCCACTCAGAACGCGCCAGAAGACGTTGACAGTGTCTCGCCACTCATCATCTTGCTCCATCTCTTCGAGGGCCAAGACGATATCATTGGCGAGCGCTTGGCCACGAGAGGCACGGACCAGCCCGCCCAACAGCGGTCCCCACTGAGCGACTAGCGCACGCGCTGAGCTGGATGCCGCATAGGACTCGACGGCCAAGCGGTGCCAACGCGCAGAGGCCTGGGAATCATCGGCTTGGCCATCCAACTGCTCGAGAAGGGCGTACGCTTGCCAGGTGGGCCCTCGAACGTTGCGCTCCTCCAGAAGAGCCCTAGCGGCCTCGGCGTGCGCGCGAGCTTCCGCAGACCTGCCTTGTTCCAGGAGGAGTTGGGCAAGATCCAACTCGACTGTCGCCAAGGCAGAGCGTTGGTTAGCTTCCTGGTAGAGGCCGGCTGCTCGCGATAGATGGGCCTCGGCCTCCGAAAGCTCTCCCCGCTCCCGCAGCAGTCCCCCTAGTCGAACGAGAGCGGACGCCTCAGCAGGACGATTCTCCCGCTCCCGGTACAAGGCCGCCGCTCGCTCTAGCAGTTGGATGGCGCTATCCGGATCGTCGCGCTGCACTGCAATGCCAGCGAGCTGATCCCGCAATGCTGCCTCGGCTTCGGGTGCATCGCTTCCCTCGCCCAAAGCATCGAGGGCCGCTCGGACATGCTCTTCGGCCAGACTCCAATCCTGCGTACGCAGAGCATCCGCCGCGAGTTGCTGGCGCAAGCGTGCGACATCCTCGTGCCGATTGCCGTGCTGAGCCAGAGGGAGCGCCCGCTCCAGCAGATCTCGCGCCTTGTCAGCTTGGTCGTGGCTCGCGTACAGCGGGGCCAGTTCGAGGGCAAGGTCCACCAGCTCCTCGCGGATGACCGTCTGCCCCTGAAGCTTGCCAAGCAACTCTTCCGCTTGCACCAGAGGAGACAGGGCAAGATCAGCTTGATGTAGGCCAATGAGCGCATGACCGAGCCTACGACAGGCCCTGGCATGATCAAAGGTAGCGATTGGCGCCTGATAGGAGATGCCCTTCTCGTCACGGAATCGATCGCAAGCCTGATGCAAGAGCATACCAGCTTCGCCAAAGCGGCGGTTCTCGACAAGGCTATCGGCCTCGCCGATAAGGAGATTGACCTCGGGCCGCGACAACGGTCCCTGCTGTTGCAAGAGCTGGGAAATGGCCCTGCCGACGGCCTCCCGCACGAGGCCCGCCTCCCGCGGCAGGCCATCGTCTTGCAGGAGGTCGGCCATGTCTCGCGTGAACTCGCGGGCCATGCCCATCTCGCCGCTGGGCACCTTCGGG
>CAYOBT010000054.1:7772-10666 GCA_964402205.1 uncultured Anaerolineales bacterium | reverse complement strand
GCCGCCGCTGTCGGTCAGGATGGGACCATCCCATGCCATGAAGCAATGGAGGCCTCCTAGGGACTCGATGGTGTCGACGCCAGGGCGCAGGTAGAGATGGTACGTATTGCCCAGGATCATGGGCGTATCGAGATGGCGCAGATCCCGTGGATCGAGTGACTTGACGGTCGCCTGGGTTCCTACCGGGCTATAGACAGGCGTTGGCACATCGCCGTGAGGGGTGTGGAGGATGCCGGCGCGAGCGCCAGTCTCGGCATCAACATGGATGAGTTCGAACCCGAAGGCGGCCGCTCGCTTCTTGGTAGGTGATATCTCTTGCATGAGGCGATTATAGCATGGGCACGGCGAGGTCCGAAACGCGGCCCCTCACGAGCGTCGGCAGCCGGCGCAACTGGCGGCGGAGCATCCTGCGCAGCCGTTGTCGCCTGATGGTGATCGCTCGCCTCCGGTGCACGCAAAGCGGGAGAGCATCCGCTGCGAGCGTGTGCTATCGCAAGCCGGACATGGTATCGGTGCGTCTGCATCGGCGTAGGCGCGCCGTCGATCGTAGCGTTGGCCGCAGTCCTGGCAGCGGTACTCGTAGACTGGCAAGGTGTGACATCCCTATTGCTTGCTGTCAGGTGATGTGCCTAGGCAATGTCCATCGCCTCACCTATCACCTTTCCTAGCGCGTGGATGCCCTCACGAATGCGCTCTGGGCTCAACGTGGCAAAGGTCAGCCTGAGGCAGTTGGATCCTCCCCCGTCCACATGGAACGGTGCTCCAGGGACAAAGGTGACCCTGTGATGCACTGCCTGGGTCAATAGCTCGGTAGTGTCCACCGATTCGGGTAGGCGTAGCCAGAGGAAGAGGCCTCCTGACGGGACGGCAAACGTGGCCTCTGGGGGAAGCTCCGCGCGGAGGGCTGCGACCATGGCGTCGCGTCGCTGGCGGTACGTCGCGCGAATCCGCGCGATCTGCTCATCGAGCCAATCGCGCTCCATGAACCCAATAGCGATGGCCTGTGAGAGCGTGCTTGTGTGCAGATCTGCGCCCTGTTTGGCCATGACGAGCTGCTCCGCGACTCCTGGTGGACACACAGCCCAGGCTAGGCGTAGGCCAGGGGCCAGCACTTTTGAGAAGGTGCCCAAGTAGACCACCGAACTGCGATCGCGAGCCATGGCAGCCATAGGCTTGGCCGTAGCCCCCTCGTAGGCGAGCTCGCCGTACGGATCATCCTCGACGATGGGGATGCCTTGGCGCTCTAGGACTTGTAGCACCTGCGCGCGACGTTCCACGGGCTGGGTTGCTCCTGTTGGGTTCTGGTAGGTCGGGATCAGATAGGCAAACTTGGCGGGGGCCAACCGAGCCGCATCCGCCAAGGCATCCGGCAAAACGCCTTGGTCGTCCATAGGAACGCCGGCAAACTCGGGACCATAGGCACGAAAGGATTGTAGGGCGCCGATGAAGGTGGGATTCTCGACGAGAACGCGATCGCCCTTGTCGAGGAGGATGCGTCCCAGCAAATCCAGAGCTTGCTGCGATCCGCTGGTGACAACAATGCTCTCTGGGTCGCAAGCGATGCCCTTTGCGCGCATCCGATCGGCCAGCAGCGCGCGCAAATCGGCGAGGCCCTGTGTAGGGCCATACTGAAGTGCCATCTGGGGGCGGTGCATAAGGGCCTCTTCTGCGACGATGGCCATGCGCTCCGTGGGAAAGAGGGCCGCATCGGGCCAGCCTCCCGACATGGAGATGGCATCGGGAGCCTGAGCGGTGCGCAGGATATCGCGGATGATCGACGTGGTCATATCGGCTAGCCGTGACGCGTAGAGACTGCCCCAGTCGGTGGTCATGTCGTTCCCATACTCCTTTGCCGAGAGCTGCGAAGGCTTCGGCTAATGCTGGGCGATGCTGCGAGGATGCCGGCAAGGATCAGAACGCCGCCGAGCACGGTCGTCAGGGCCGGTGGCTCGCCCAGAATGGCCCAGGCGAGCAAGGTAGCGCCGACGGGCTCTCCTAGCATGGCTACGGACACGTACACAGGTGGAACGTGCCGCACTGCCCAGTTAAAGACCGAGTGACCGAGTATCTGCGGGACGATTGCCAAGGCTAGCAGCAGAGCGTAGGTCCGTGGTTGGTACCCAAGCATGGGCTGACCCGACGCAACGGACGCGGCGCCCAACACGAGCCCAGCGATGGCATAGCACGGCCACACGTACGCGATGGTTGAGAGCCGACGACGCAGACGCTGCCCTAGCAGCATGTAGACGGACACCGCTGAGGCGCCGAGGAGCGCCAACAGGTTGCCGAGCAGGGCTTGGCCTGTGAGCGCGAGGTCGCCATAGGCCACCAACGCAGTGCCGGCCAGGGCAAGCCCCATCGCCAGGATCGTCATACCGCCGACGCGCTCGTCCAGGAGCCAACGCGATGCAACTGCGAGCATGATCGGGCTGCTGCTTACCAGGATGACCGAACTGGCCACGCTGGTGAGCGACAGCGACGAGATCCACGCGGCAAAGTGTGCGGCAAGGGCGGCACCCGACGCCACGAGGAGCCAGCGATCTTGCCTAGGAAGCGTCTGCCAGCCTCTGAGAGCAGGGCGCCAGGCGACGGGGGCCAGAAGTACCCCTGCGAGCAGCAATCGCCACGCGCCTACTACGAGCGGCGGCGCGTGTGCAAGCCGAATGAGCACCGAGGCTGTGGAAGCGGCCAGAATGCCGCCCACGAGCAAGGGCCACCCCAGTGCGGCAGCTGACTTATGAGAAGTGCTGTGCTTGAGCATGGGGCGATTGTACGCTGGCCCGCGATACTGGGCAAAGCCTGGCTATGGGGCATGTTCGCAGCATGGTACAATAGTTCGGTGTGGTGCAAGCTGGGAGGGAGCGTCGGCTGTGCGGATCCATCGTCTGCCCGAG
>CAYOBT010000054.1:0-7762 GCA_964402205.1 uncultured Anaerolineales bacterium | reverse complement strand
TGAGCTAGCCAGCAAGATCGCCGCGGGCGAGGTGATCGAGCGTCCCGTTTCGGTAGTCAAGGAGCTGATTGAGAACGCCATCGACGCGGGGGCGCGTCGAATCGATGTCGCGATTGACCAAGGCGGTCGTCGGCTCATTCGGGTAGAGGACGATGGCTGTGGCATTCGCGCCGACGAGGTGGAGCTGGCCTTCGCGCGACACGCGACGAGCAAACTCTCATCGGTGGACCAGCTGTACGAGATCCGTACGCTGGGTTTCCGAGGCGAGGCTCTGGCGAGCATCGCTGCCGTTTCTCACGTAACCCTCTCCACCAAGACCTCCGATGAGGAGGCGGGCATCCGCATACGGCTAGAGGGAGGCGTGCCCCAGCTTGTGGAGCCGGTCGGTCGGCCCACAGGCACTATGGTCACGGTGGAGCACCTCTTTTACAATACGCCCCCTAGGCTCAAGTTCCTGCGCACCGACGCTACCGAATCGGGCCACATCGCCCGGTTGGTGAGTGCCTATGCGCTGGCGTTTCCACAGCTCCGGTTCAGCCTGATGCATCATGAGCGGTTGGTGACTCGCACGACGGGGACGGGTGCGCTCTATGATGCGCTGCTGGCGATCTATGGCCTTGACGTGGCGGACGAGATGCTGGAGGTCCCGCGCGAGGAAGGCCAGCGCCTGCGCGTCTGGGGCTATGTGAGCAGCCCTGCGGTCCATCGTTCCACGCGGCAGGAGATCACGCTGCTGGTTAACCGGCGCTGGATACAGGATAACTCGCTATCGTACGCCATCACGCAGGCTTACCAGTCGCTATTGCCCCAGCGACGGCATCCCATCGTCGTGTTGCACATTGAGCTTCCCCCGCGCGATGTGGACGTGAACGTCCATCCTACCAAGCAGGAGGTGCGGTTCCAACACCCAAGCGAAGTCTTTTCCGCTGTGCAGCGTGCCGTGCGTACGACGCTCATGGGCCAGAGTAGCGTGCCGATTATCAGCCGAGTCGATGGCAGCTACGGCTCACGAATGGCGCCGAGCCGCGAGGGCGAGCGCTCCTCGGCGCTGCTGCTTCCTGAGGAGGGGCGTGTCGGCGATGCGCCTCGGCGGATGTGGGAGCCCGGCGATGCGAACGAAGAGACGGTGGGTGGCGAGCGGCTTCCCATGCTCCGCGTCATTGGTCAGCTCGCCCAGACCTATGTGCTGGCCGAGGGCCCTGGCGGATTGTACCTCATTGATCAGCACGCGGCGCATGAACGCATCCGCTACGAAGAGCTCTCGAACCAAGTCGGGCGGGCAGCGGTCGTTTCCCAAGAGCTCCTTGAGCCGCGGGTGATCGATCTATCCCCTCGCCATGCCGAACTGGTCGAGGAGCACTTGGAGGATCTGGCCAAGGTGGGTATGGAAGTCTCGCCCTTTGGCAGCGGCAGTTTTCTGGTGCGCAGCGTGCCGCAGCACCTAGTTGGGGGCGATGTAGCGGCTGCCCTAGCAGAGATGGTGGAGGCAGCCGAGGAGGGCGGCGCGGCTTTCTCTTGGGTGGATCAGGCCCTTATCACGCTTTCGTGTCACACGGCGGTACGGGCTGGACAGACGCTGTCCTTCGATGAGATGCGTGATCTTGTCCGAAGCCTTGAGCGCTGTGAACTGCCACACACGTGTCCCCATGGCCGACCGACCCTGCTTCGTATGACGCGTCAGCAACTGGAGCGTGAGTTCGGGCGTCAGTAGTATCGGAACCTCACATGCGATGTCTCGTATAGGGAGTGAAGATAGGCAATGCCAGAGACCCAGCAGGGCATGGCTCAGTAGCGAGGTGAGGCGATGAACCGGCTCTACCGAAGCCCCGACGACAAGATCCTAGGTGGCGTATGTGGCGGCCTGGCGCGCTATTTGGGTGTGAGCGCCGTGCTGATTCGTATTCTGTTCGTGTTGCTTGCGCTGGCCAATGGCTTGGGCGTCTTGACCTACCTGGCGCTCTGGGTGTTGATGCCGGCGGGTGACTCGACGCGAGATACCGGCAACACGGTGGATCCTTTTGATGTGTCCAGAGATCGTGGATCTCGCGAAGCCACCAACCGTGCCGTGGTCGGCGGCGCGGTGCTAGTGGCCGTTGGCCTACTTCTGCTTCTCAAGAATCTGGGGGTGCTGCTCTGGTTCCGCTGGGACATGGTGGCGCCTCTGATGTTGGTTGTGGTCGGTGCCATCGTCGTGCTGAACGCTCTTCGCGAAGAGGAGTAGCTCGGATAGACACGTGGGGGCGGCCGTGGGCATCGGCTGCCCCTTTCCCCCCATGGAATGCGTTGACCGGTGTGCTTTGCCTCGCTACACTTGAGGCTACCTCGAAGGCTGAACAAGGGGACAGGTGGTGGTTGTGGATGAGACGCGTGATGCCCTGCGCGCCAAGATCCGGGGCAGGCTGAGGCGGGTCGAAGGACAGATCCGCGGCATACAGCGCATGGTGGAAGAGGGGCGTGAGTGCGAGGCCATCGTGACGCAGCTCCTTGCCGCTCGCGCCGCCTTGGACAAGGCAAGCCTCCTCATCCTGAGGCATCAGATCGAGTACTGTCTCAAAGAGCAGCCGAGCGACGAGGCCGATCTCGATCGGCTCCTCAGCTTTCTTTTGCGCTTGACATCGGAGCGCTAGACGAGCGGTAATTGCGCTTGGGCGTTGCGTGGTGGCTCCATGAGTTCGCCCAGTAGGGGGATGCCCCTTTCGAGGGCAAGCTGGGCGACGCTGTCGCGGGCCTCGCGCTGGTCGCCGGATCCGATCACCACCAGGTAGGCCGGGGCTTGAGGCTGCGCTCGGCTCACCGCCGCGAGGTCCTCTAGCAGATTTCGCAACCCCGAGACCTCCCGATACCCCTTGCGCACAGCGGCAAAGAGCTGGAGCGATCCTTGCCAACCATCGCCCGCGCGCACCGTGAGCGTATCTGGATGCAACAGAGCCAGATCCACGTGGATTCTGCGGTGACGTGATCGGGCTCCCTCCCGAGGTTTGGCGGGCAGCTCCAATCCGGCGTGGAGCGCACGAGGAGCCAATCCGTGGGCTGGAAGCTCTTGCGCCAAGATGGTGTAGAGCATCGCGGTGAGGTCAGCCTGCGTGAGCCACTTGGTTGGATCACGGCGACACAGCTCCAAGAGCTCCATGACGCAGGCTTCAAAGAGAGGGCGGAGCCCTTCGGGGCCGGGCCACGACCGCAACACGGGCGGCTTGTCAAAGCGGACAATGTGCGAGTCGAACCGGCTGAGGCTTGCCATGCTTGCGCCCCTCCTCCCGGCCGAGATACCGCCGGGGTCACCCTCTAGGCGTGCCGCAGTTGCTGTTATTCTACTCGTCGAGTTGTCGGCGCGTCAACGGCTAGCGCTCCGGGGCGTATGCATCGCTGGCAGCTTCCTCGCCATACTCGCTCAGGTCCAGCGGGGGGATGTCGGCGTCGGGATCAGGCTCGCGGGCCTCCAGGTGGATCTCCCCGAACGGTGTGTCCTGGGTGACGCGCAGAGCCTGGCGACGGATCATCTCCAGCATGGCGAGGAAGGTGACGATGATCTCCAGACGGGACCGGGCTCGTTGCATGAGGGTGGAAAAGCGCAGGCGATCGCGCTGAGCCAGTAGTCTCTGAATGGTTGCCATGCAGTCGCGAATGTGCACGGGCGCCGGGGCCACGACGGCATCCACTTCGGGCAGGGGGGGGTGGGCCTCCAAGGCCTTGGCAAAAGCCATGAGAAGATCCGTGAGGGTGGCCTCTCCTGGGTGGAGGCGCGGTTCGATCCTGGGTGGGGGAGCAAGGCGAGGGTAGACGCGCTGCCCTCGCTCCTCAATCTCGCGCAGCTCGGCGGCGACCTCCTTGAACCTTTTGTACTCCAGAAGCTGCTGGGCGAGCTCCTCGCCGAGGTCCTCCTCTTCCTCCAAGCTCGTGTCCTCAGGCTGTGGCAGCAGCGACCTCGATTTGATCACAAGAAGCTTGGCTGCGATCACCATAAAGGCTGCCAGATCCCCCGCCGTCACGTGGCGCAGCGTAGCGATGTGCGCAAGGTACTGATCGGTAACCAGCGCCAGCGAGACCTTGGTGATCTCTAGCTCCTCGCGCTCGATGAGGCGGAGCAGCAGTTGCAGGGGGCCCTCGAACACCTCGAGGCGCACCCTATAGGCTTCTAGTGCTGGACCTTGGAGCGTGGCCATCATCCGCGAAGGGCTCCTGGCCGATCAGCCTGAAGAGTGGGGAGTTGCAGTAGGTGGCGGCGGATCAGGTCCAATGCGGTATGCACGAGCCAACCTTGGGCTGCTGGCCCCGAGCGCCAGGCAGTGGGAGCAGAGTGAGCCACGCTGCCTTCCCATGCCACGCAAAAGCGCACGCGTTCGCGCTCCGCGGATGTCTGACCAATCCCGTGCACGGCGGCGAGGCCGAGATCTGCGTGGGTCACCTTACGGACCTCGTTGGCTAGCGACTCGGCCGAGTCACTGGATACGTTTCCCAAGATGGCCGCGATGGCATCGGCGGTCGGTGCGCTGTATCCGCCTTTGTACGTCTCGGGAGCGGCTTGCTCCTGGAGCAATGCCGCCGCAATGCCCCCCTGGGTGGCCGTCTCTACGCTGGCCATCGTGAGTCCCTGGCCGGCGAGAGAGGCGAGGACTGTGCTAGCAAGCGTCTCCTGATCAACGCCAAAGATGAACTCTCCCAGGCGTTCGCGGATCGAGCGCTCGATGGGCGCAATGAGGGCATCAGCTTCGCGGCGCGAACCGGCTTTGGCCGTGATACGGATATCCGTCTGACCGGGGTGGGCGGCCGTGCCAACAGTGGGGTTACTCATCTCCATCAAGTCTGGGATGCGTCCGCCCAGGGTGCTCTCGCCAATGCCACATGTCCTCAAGACGCGGCTGGCGATGACAGCCTGCACGCCGAAGCGTTCGTGGAGGAGTGGCATGACAGCATGTTTCATCAGGTGGCGCATCTCGTGAGGTACGCCGGGCAGGGCGATGACGAGACTGCCCTGGTGGGTAAGGGCAAACGCCGGGGCTGTACCTACCGGGTTGTGGATCACCTCGGCGCCCGCGGGGATGGTTGCTTGTTTCCGATTGCTGTCGGACATGGTGCGGCCACGCCCAGCAAAGAAGGCTGCGATTTCCTCGAGCAGCTCCTGGCTCAAGACAATGTCTCGATCCGTCGCGCGCGCGATGCCTTTGCGGGTCATGTCGTCGACGGTTGGTCCGAGCCCGCCCGTGGTGATGACCAGATCGGCGTTGGACATGCCCGCGCGAACGGCGGCGCTGATACGATCTAGATTGTCGCCAACCGTCATGGTGCGGAAAACGTCCATGCCGACGTACGCCAGTTGCTGGGCAATCCAGGCGGAATTGGTATCCACAATCTCGCCTAGGAGAAGCTCCGTGCCGATGGTGATGATCTCCGCTTGCATGTGTACCTCTTGCTAGAGATGGTCGTGCAGCCCACGGGCGCGCAACAGTCTGACCAGTTCGCTCACTTGCTGGGCCTCTGCGCGGGGAAGAATCAACAGGGCGTCCGGCGTGTCGACGATCACGAGATCCTCCACGCCGATGGCGGCTACCAGTTTCTCGGGCGCGTGTACCAGGTTGCCGCTGCTTTCGATGCTGATCAGATCCTCGCACTCGAGGCAGGCGGAGCCGCTCTCGTCATGCGGCAACATGTCATAGACGGAGGCCCAGCTCCCCACGTCGTTCCAGCCCATGTCGCAGGGGACCACCGCTACGTCGCGAGCCCGTTCCATGATGCCTACGTCAATGGTGACCGGCGTAATCGATTCCCAGGCTGCGGTAGCGTCTACAGTCTGGCTGTCTGTGGCGGATAGGACGGTTTCGAGCGACGGAAAGACGTTGGGTAGATGCGCTCTAAACGCGTCCAGGAGGGTGCTGAGCGTCCACACAAAGTAGCCTGCGTTCCAATAGTATTCGCCCGAGTCCACATAGGCCCGTGCCTGCTCAAGGGGAGGCTTTTCCACGAACCGGGCTACCGCATACGCCCGTGGCTCTGTTTGCACGCTGAGCAGCTCACCGCGCTCGATGTAGCCAAAGCCCGTTTCGGGACTCCGAGGGACGATGCCTACCGTCACCAGATATCGAGTGCGTGAGGCGGTGACAGCGGCTACGAGGCCCCGCCGGAAGGCGTCGGCGTCGGCGATGACATGATCGGCGTGAAGCGAGATCATCACATCCGAGCTGGGGTTCTGGGCCCCAAGACGCAGAGCGGCTAACCCCAGGCACGGTGCTGTACCGCGAGGGCTGGGCTCGAGCATCAGGTTGGTGCTCGGGAGCTCGGGCAGATGGGCCCGGATCAGCTCGGCGTGATCTGGACCCGTGAGCACATAGATGCGCTCCCAGGGAACAAGGGGCAGAACGCGCTCGATGGTATTCCGAAGGAGCGAGCCCTGGCCAAAGAGGTCCAGAAGCTGCTTGGGAGACCTTCTGCGGCTGTAGGGCCAGAGACGGGTACCGCTTCCGCCAGCGAGGATGGTTACGTGAACATCCTCAAGGCTCTCGCGTATCAGAGGCTGATCTGACATACACCCTCTCCTGGATGTCTAGTGGGCGAGTACGTAGCTAGTATTGTCGACGCGACGCACGACGCCTCGTAGCTCCATCAGAGCCAGCGAGCTGGAGACGGTGGCGGTGGGGAGGCCGGTGCGGCGCACCAGCTCGTCCATGTGAATCGGCTCTCGGCTCAGGTGCGTGAGCAAGCTTTCTTCGGCCGGGGTGGCTCCCACGACGCGGCGTGTCTCTTGCTGCTGGCGCGCGTGCGTCAGATGGAGTTCGACGAGAACATCTTGGACGTTTTCGATCAGCTTGGCTTCGCTTCGTTTGATGGCACCATTGGTGCCTTTGCTGGGGCCGCTGAAGATAGTGCCTGGAACAGCAAAGGTCTCTCGTCCCTGGTCGAGAGCATATTGCAGGGTGATCAGCGCGCCGCTGCGCCGACCGGCTTCGACAATGACCGTGCCCAGAGACAGGCCGCTGATGATCCGGTTGCGAGGCGGAAAGTTGTGCGCTTCTGGCTTGGTTCCCAAAGGATAGTCGCTGACCAGTGCGCCGTGCTCCGCGATAGACTTGGAGAGACTGCGGTGTTTGGTGGGGTACACCCAGTCTAGGCCGCATCCTAGCACGGCGATGGTCCGGCCGCCCGCCTCCAGCGCCGTGCGATGGGCCATCGCATCGATGCCATAGGCCATCCCACTGACCACAGTCACGCCGCTTTCGACGAGGCCTGTCACCAGTACGCGGGCCGCCTCCTTGCCGTAGGTTGAGGCGCGCCGCGTGCCGACCACTGCAACAGCGAACTCGTCGGCATCCACGATGGACCCTCGCACGTAGAGAACCGGTGGCGGAGCATCGATCTCACGCAGGAGCGGGGGATAGTCCTGACTTTCCCACGAGAGTGCCCGCACGCCGTGGCGCTCAAGGCATTCCATCTCCTCGTCGAGGTCGATCCGGGGTCGATGATAGAGCAGGCTCTCGATCGCCTGACGAGGAAGCTGCGTTGAGCGCAAGGCTGCCGGTCCCGCGTTCCACGCTACCTCGATCGATCCAAACCTATCAAGCAAGTGGCGCAGGCGAACAGGGCCGATGTGGGGAACGCGGCTGAACCCGACCCAGTACCGGATCTCGCTCATGGTGTGATCTACGTGTCCCGTTGGCTAGGAAAGGCCATCCGGCACGCGAACGCGCATCAGGCCGGCGTCGACGTCTATGGCAAGGACTACATCGCGAATGGCAGGTAGCAGGAGATCCCCTGTGGCCGTACGCACCAC
>CAYOBT010000053.1:0-10673 GCA_964402205.1 uncultured Anaerolineales bacterium | reverse complement strand
CCACGACATCAAGCACCTCCGCAAAGGCGTCGCATGCAAGGGAGATAGTGCACTCAGTGTATCGCCGTGGAGCTTTGGTAGCAAGAACAGTCGCCGCCCTCGTTCTCTACCGATAGGGCTCGACGGACGCATACAGGGCTTCTAGCTCGTCAGCGCTGTCCAGGTCGTCCACTGCCAGGTACAAGCCGGCTGAACCAAGATCCTGCAGCATGGGGATGACGCGATGCTTGCTCACGTCCATGATCTGGACCGACTTGCCGGCGTCCAGGATGCGACGGTACATAGGGTACCAGTGAGGATCGTCGCCGCGGGGCACGCCTGGATTGGGCGTCCATTCGATGGCGTCCAGACTCTCGATGTCCAGCAGACAATCGAGGTGCTGGGTGCAATCGGCGCCATCTAGGTGAAAGATGGCATAGTCGAGCCAGTGGCACTGCTCCTCGAGCCACGGTGCCACCATGTCGGCGAACATGCGCGGCGAGAGCATGGCCGAGGCGTCGCATTGCACCTTGGCCATCTTGCCGGGCGCCCAAAGGCGAAAGGCGCCAAAGGCAGCGCTGCCATCGGGGTGGGCGATCATGGCATAGATGCGGTCGTATGCCTCATAGAAGGCCTGGTTGATCTCGGCCAGCTTGGTGTGGACCCAAGCCGGCCGCTCGATCAGATCGATGAGCATCTGCTCGGTGCCTCGCAGCGAGGCAAGCGTGTCGATGTTCTCGATCAGGTCGGGGCATCCCACATAGTAGCAGTTTTGGCTCTGGTCGACGCAGGCTTGGATGACGGCTTCGTGGATGCGCCACCACCGATTCTCTGGCGAGAATCGTAGCGGAGGATGCGTGTCGGGATCGGAAATGCAGGGATGGTACCAGACGGTATCCTCGGCCAAGCCGGGCTCGGAGCCGAGGAACGTGGCCAGCGAGCCCGGCCCGATGTCGGTGCTGGCGATAGGTGCGACGTCCGCCGCCAGGCATTGGCGTGCCAGCGTGTGGTGGGCGTGCTGGGCACGCCAGGAGGCGTCGGTGTAGCGCTGCTCAAGCGACGCTGGCGGGCCGGGGTCTGGGACGTGCTCCCGGAGAGCCTGGTCCAGCAGCGGAAGCCACCCTGTACTGACGACGAACCCTTCATGCCGCCACCAGGCTAGGTGATGCTCTCGCGCCGCGTCCCAGTTCTCATGCCACATGTATCCCCCCTGTTTGTTCGGGCGAGTCTAGCAGATTCCCTGAAGGACGGCAATGCTTTGCGACGCAGCGTGGCTTGCGCGCAGCATTGACCTCCTGGCACGTGCTATCTATGCTTGGGCCGATGGTCACTGGCAAGCGAGGGGGGTAGCGTGAACGCTGAGACGGTACGCATCATCGGCGATCTGGTAGAGCGTGTAGAGCGCGCGGACGACAGCGAGGAGAACCAGCGCCGCCGTGCCCACTGGGCCCGTTACTGGGCGGGGACACCTAGTGGTGAGGATCCCGAGGGGCCGGTCCATACGATGGATATCGGCATCTCGACCTGGGCGCGCAAGCTAGGCTTTGATATGCGTCGGTTCTACTTGGACACCGCTGAACAGATTCGCCGCAGCCTGGAGATGCGGCTTTGGCAGTTCGAGCATCTGGACGAAGAGACCCCCATTGGGACGGGCGTGGGGGTGAATCCCATCGGCTGTGTGCTGGAGCCAAGCATGTTGGGTGTCCCTTGTGAGTACCCGCCTGATCTGGAACCATGGGCGTTGCACGATGAGCCCGTGGTCGAGACAGAGGACGATCTGGATCAGCTGGCCATGCCCGATTTCCGCACAGCCGGCGCCATGCCCGACGCCTTTCGCATGTACGACGAGGCGAAAGCGCTTCTACGCGAGGTAGGTGCTTCTCACTGGCACGTGGGCTTTCCTGCACCCATCCGCGGCATCCTGGGTTTGGCGCAGACCATGCGCGGTCCCCACGAGAACATCATCTGGGACATGCTAGAGCGCGAGAGCTTTGCGGACCGGCTACTCGAATGGGTGACCGAGTTCCGATTCTATTACGCTCGCGAGCGAGCCAAGTTCCTCGGTGAGGAGATCGGGCTTGGGCATATCGGCAACGATGAGGTGACCGTGCCCTATGTCTCGCCCAAGCTGTACGAGCGCTTTATCCTGCCGTGGGAGATCAGGCTAAGCGAGTTCCATGGAGGGCTGAGCTGTTGGCACTCTTGCGGGACAACGACGCCCTTGCTGGAGTTGATCCGACGCATCCCCAATGTCCACCAGTTCTACACGGGGCCATGGACGGACGTGGATCGCGTCGTGGAGGTCTTTGGGGAGGATACGCCCGTCATGATAGCGGTGAATACGGTGGATGACGTCATGGCGGCGACGCCCGAGGCCATGGCGGACAAGGTGACGTGGCTGGCGGAGCATGCCCAGACTGCAGCGCTCCAGATTCGCGGAGGGGCAATGAACGCGGCCTTTGACGTGGATCACGATTTTCAGCAGATGATCCGCTGGTGCCACGTGACGCGGGAGGCGTTGACCGAGTAGACGGCAGGGCATAGGTGCTCGCTATTGAGGTCGTCGGGCCTCGTAACGGCGAGGCGACTGACGCGATGGCCGTGACGACCACACGGGACCGGACGGCAGCGTTCGGTCCCGTTGCTGTGCCTGACCGCGAACGCGCTTTCCCTGCAACTCTCCAGCCCTCTTGATTGCCCTAGTTGACCATCCTTGTAGCTTCCTTAGGATGATGGTGTCGAGTGTCAGCCGTCGTCTAGCACGGCGAGCTCAAGAAGCGGAGGTAGACAATCTTGTGGCGTTGGGTTGGTCTGCTCGCTGTCTGGATGCTGTTTTTTCCCTTTGGAAGCCGCCGGTATACGGCTCCCTACACGTCGCACCTCCTGGTTATCGGCAACAGCATCACCAGGCATCCGCCGTCTGAAGCTCTGGGGTGGCCAGGCGACTGGGGCATGGCAGCCACAACTTGGGAGAAGGACTGGGTGCATTGCCTTGTGGTTCGTATGCCTGAGGACACGGCTCTGACGATCCTTCGTGGCTACGCGCCTGACCTGACAGCGACCGTGGATGCGCTCGAGGGAAAGGTGCGGTCCCATCGGGCTAGCGTGGTGGTCATCCAGCTTGGTGATAACATGGGCGCTGCGGATGCCAACGATGAGAGCCTCTACCAGCCGATGGTGCGCCTGATCGAGGCGGCTTTCGAGTCGCGTCGTCATGCCCAAGTGATCGTGCTCGGGACGTGGGGTGCTGACGACGTGCGCAATGAGTTACTGCGGAGGGTCGCCGAGGACGGTGACGCCGCCTTTGTCCCGATCCACGATCTAGCGACGCGACCCAACCACCGCGCCTGGGAGCAGGGCGTCTTTGACAAACCCATGGTCGGTTGGCATCCCAGCGATTTGGGGATGGCTGCCATCGCGGATCGTGTGGCGGACGAGTTGGGGTACGAGTGAGGCAAAGCCACCGACGCCCTCTCGTGGATGGCGCCGGTGGCTCCGTTGCCGGAATAGGCAAACGACCCTGGTCAGCGTCCCCCCTCAGGTGCTGACCAGGGCCAGGGCATCGTATGCGCGTCGAGTCTAGCGCCCCTCGATCTCGTCGCGCAGGTTGCGGGCATATTCGGCACTGTGGAACAGCCGGGCCTCCATGGCAGTCTTGCCATCAAAGCGCTCGAAATCCTCCATGCTCGGCTGGATCCCCGCGGCTAGCATCTGCTCCCCGCGCCGCAGATAGTCGTAGAACCTGACCAGCTTGACGGGCGTCAGGTCGGGGAACGAGTTGAGGAAGGCCTCGTCGTAGAACGGGATGGGGATCACGCCCCAGCCGTCCTCGATGTTCAAGTGGATGTCTGGATTCTGCTCATAGAGCAGCTTGGTGACAGTGGGGAGGTCCACCAGGCCGGTACCCAGCGCTGCTCCGCCGCACCAGTTGTAGCCCTTGTCCGTCAGGTAGATGCACGTGTCCTTGTAGTGGGTGGTGGCGGCATAGGGCGCCAGGTTACGCGCGGCCTCCACGGGGTCCTCCACGAGACCCAGCGGGTTGGCGGTATCCATGTTGGCACGCACGGCCGGCGAGTTGACGTCTTCGAGGATGCTCACCAGCTCGGTGGACCATAGGTCCACGTGGATCTCCATGGTCACGATCCTGCCGGCGGCCTCTGCCATGGGGGCCAGCTTGGACAGCGTCTCGGTCGTCCACGCGACTTGCTGCTGGAAGCTGGGCTCCACCATCATGCGCTCCTGGTAGAGGCCAAAGCAGGTGTTGAGGATGACCGCATCGATGCGATCGGCCAGCTCAAATACCGGCTTCCAGTTCTCGACGAGTTCATCAACGGTCTTTCCGCTATCGCGGGGGTTGACGCCCGCGGCGGCCAACTCGACATAAAGGCCATGCTCGGCCTTGTAGTCGTTGAACGCGGCGAAATAGGCATCGTCCTTGCCGTCAAAGAACGAGGCCGACGTCTGGACGCCCTCGAGATCGTAGGCGACGACTTTGTGGAGTAGCTCCAGCGGGTTGCGGGTTGTACGGTTCAGCGTAATGCCGTCAAGTCCGACTTTCATCCTAGTTGCTCCTTTGCAGATACGCGATCACTTGAATGCGTCCGCCGCGATCATATCGGCGAGCGGGTTGCCGTCGACGTCTTCAAGGGGCAGGGCGATCTTGGCCCGGCGCCGTGACGACTCGAACGCGGCGATGATGATCTCCAGCGTGTCGCGGGCGCTATCGCCGTTCAGGCGATGGCCAGGCCCGCCCTCGATCCAGTCGATCAGCTCGAGGATCTCGCCGCCAAAGCAGCCCCACATCTGTTCGCGCAGGTCGTCAACGGGATCGTGATGCTCCCAACCGTTGGTGTTCGCATTCATCAAACGCCACCACTGCTCGCGATCGCCGCCGACCTCGATGCGGCCTTCGGTGCCCTGAAGGTACACGTGCTGGTAGATGCCTTGCTCGACCAGGTCGCCTGTCATTACGAGGCCTCGGACCCCACTCTCGAACTGCAGGTGGACCAGAGCGGTATCCTCCACGTCATGGCCGAAACGATGCTTGTCGCTCTGGCGCGCCACCTGGCCTAGCACCCAGTCCACCGGCTCGTCCTCGAGAAAGTAGCGGATCAGGTCAATGCTGTGGGTGGCGTCGGTGTAAAGGTCGCCCATGCATTGGCTGTTGATGGCAACGAGATCGCCAATGGCACCCGCCTTGAGAGCGTCACGCGCCTCGTTGACGTGTGGGTAGAAGCGGCGTTGGTGTCCCACGACGAGCTTGGTGCCATTGGCGCGGCACGCCTCCAGGGCGGCGTCGGCGGCGGGCAAGGTGAGATCAAAGGGCTTTTCGCAGACGATGCCCTTGGCGCCGGCCTCGGCTGCTAGGACAACCTGTTGGCCATGGAGTGCCGGCCACGTGCAGACACTGACGATGTCGGGCTGTTCCTCGGCCAGCATCGCCTCGGCGTCCTCGTAGGTCTTGACGCCTGGGAACTCGGTCTCGAACTTGGTTCTGGCTTCGGCAAAGGGATCAGCGCCGGCGACAACCTCTACCTCTGGGACAAGGTTGTAACCAGCCATGTGGGCCCTAGCGATGCCCCCGCACCCGATGATGGCGGCACGATACGTAGCCATGCGTTCCTACCCTCCTAGTTGGCCCGCGGCGATCATGCTGGCCAGCGGGTTGTCCTTCACGCCGTCCAGCGGCAGCTCGACGCGTGCGCGTCGTCGTGCCGACTCGAACACGGCGATGATGATCTCTAGCGTGGCGCGGCCGCTTTCGCCCTTGAGCAGGTGGTCGTCTGCCGCGCCCTGGATCCAGCGGATGAGCTCCTCGATCTCGCGAACAAAGCCGTGGGCGCGGGGCTCATCCTCAATGGCGTGGTGCTCCCAGCCTCCGCCCGAGCCGCGCAGCAGCCGCCAGTCGCCGTCATTGTCGCCGCCCACCTCGATATAGCCGTCGCTGCCTTGGAGCAGCACGCGCTGGTACGCGACGTTCGGCGGGACGTCGCCGACTTCGATGCGGCCCCGTACGCCGTTGGCAAACTGCACGTGGGCCACCGCGGCGTCCTCGACGTCGTGGCCAAAGCGATGCTTGTCGCTGTAGCGCGTCACCCCGCCCAGGACCCACTCGACGGGCGCGTCATCGGCCATGAAGCGCATCATGTCCAGGCTGTGGGTCGCGTCGGTAAAGAGGTCGCCGCGGCACTGCACGGTGACGGCCAGCAGGTCGCCGATGGCGCCTTCGTCCAAGGCCTTTTTGGCCTGCTCATAGCGCCAGTTGAACCGACGCTGGTGGCCGATGACGAGCTTGGTACCCGAGCGACGGCACGCCTCGATGGCCGCGTCGGCGGCAGGGAGCGTAAGGTCAAAGGGCTTTTCGCAGACGATGCCCTTGACGCCAGCTTCGGCTGCTGCGACGACCATCTCGCCGTGGAGCGCCGGCCAGGTGCAGACGCTGACGATATCCAGCGAAGCATCCGCCAGCATGTCGTGATAGTCAGCGTACATGGTGGCGCCCGGTACTTGCTCCTTGAAGCGATCTCGCGCTTCCTCCGAGATGTCGGCGGCCGCCACCACCTCGGTGGCTGGTACGCCCTGATAGCCCATGAGATGGGCGCGAGCGATGCCGCCGCACCCGATGATCCCTGCGCGATACGTTGTCGACATGTTCCCCCCTCTTAAGAATGCCTCTGCTACATCGTCCTCGTCCAGGCCGCGCGGCAGATGGTGCCGTGGGCTAGGTGAGGGCCTCGCCCATTTTCAACGCCTCGAACATACGAATCCGCGACAGGAAGGCGATCACACCCGCATTGGTGGCCAACGAGGTGACTAGCATCGCCGCGACCGCTTTGGCGACATCGGCCCATGCGATGGTCACGACAAAGGGTGGCACCAGCGAGGCCTCGCTGTAGCCCATCTGCAGGAACGGGACAAAGACTTGGCTGGCGACCAAGCCGACATACAAGCCCAGCCCGATGCCCACGGTGGTCATCAGTGCCAGCTCGGAGCTCAACGATAGGGCCAACTGCCCCTTGGAGAGACCGATGGCACGAACCATGCCGAATAGGATGAACCGCCGTCGGAAAGAGAGCAACGCGTGGATGATCTGCGCCAGCATGCTCAACCCGATGGTGATGATGAACCCGATGGAGAGAAAGCCAAACAGGCCCGTCCGCTCCGGGTTGCGCTGGGCTTCGGCGATGGTTGCTCGGGCGTCCTCATAGCCGAGCACCTTGTATCCCAGCTCCTCTAGGTCGCTAACGATCGTCTCGGTGTTGGCGTCGGGGGCGACGCTGCTCCAGACATTGTAGGGCACCTCGCCGCCTAACTGCTCAAAGATATAGTCGAGATTGGCGACAAAGATCTCCCCTTCCGACGGATAGGCCGTCGGGAAGTAACGCACGGTACCCACGATGGTGAACGGGCTGGTGGCCGAGCCCATGGGGTCCAGTCCGCCTAGCGGGATGACGTCCCCGACCTGGAGCCCCGACTGGGAGAGGACCTCCTCGGAGACGATGATGCCGTCGCGATGCAGGGCCAGCGCGTTCATCAGGCCCCCTAGAGTCTGGCGCGCGAAATCCTCCCGGAAAAAGCCTACGTCTGGGAAATCGACGCGGTCGATGCCATACAGCCGCCCCTCGAGAACTGTGCCGCCCGCGCGTACGCGCGCAGGGAAGGTGCCCACGCGAGCCACGGCTTCCAGCCCTTCGGCCTTGACGTGGTCGTGCACTGGCAGGATGGCCCAAATCTGAAGGGCCTCGTCCTCTGGATCCGCGGAGGCCAGCTCTTGCAGGCCCACGCCCTCGCGCAGGTACAGGTCGCTGCCGATGCGGTAGCGGATCTGGCTGATGGTGTTATTGTCCATGGTGCGCGCGGCCGAAGCGGTGAACGTCCCCAAGGCTGTGGTGAGCACCAGGATCAGCAAGAGGCCGACTTGCGACGCACTTGTGCGGGTGAGATTGCGCAGTGCCAACAGCCAGGAGACGCTGGTCGTCTGCGCAGAGAGCCACGCGGGCAGCCGCATGATGGCTGGGAACACTCGCACGGCAAAGAGGCCGACTCCCGTCACAAAGATGGCTGGCGCCAAAAAGAGCAAGGGGTTGCTGTAGGGCGTTGTCTCTTGGCCGTTCTGGAGCGTCACCAAGTAGCCCTGGTTCCGCAGCAGATAGTAGCCATACCCCGCAATCCCGATGAGCAGGATGTCGAGAAAGGCGCGTTGCCAGAACGGTGTACGGTCGTTGCGAGCCGACTCGCGTCGCGCGCCCACGACCGTTTGCCGCGAGGCACCGATGGACGGCATCACGGTGGCCAAAGCCGCTACGCCGACTCCGATGGCGGTGTAGCGCAGCGATATGCCTGTGATGGCCACGTTCAGATCCTCGCGGGCGCTGAACGAGAGAAAGCCATAGGTGGCGCCGATGGCCTCGGCGATCAGACGGCCGATGGGCGGCCCCAGCAAAAAGGCGATGATGCCCACGAGCAAGGCCTGCAGCACATAGATCCCAAACACCTGGGATGTGGTGGCGCCGCGGCTCTTGAGCTGCGCGATCTCTAGCCGCTGGCGATCCACGGCGCCGCCCGCGACGGTGATGATAAAGTACACGACCAGCCCAATGAACGGCACCAGAAAGACGAATAGCTGCAGCGCCTGCGTGCTCGCCGCGCGCTGATAGCGAAGCAACGCGGAAACGGGCGAGACGGCCAAGCCTGTGCCCGGCAGCAACGTGCCAATCTTGGCCTGTACTGTGCTGATCCGCCGCAGAATGCCAGATACGTCCTCGGCGCGGACCCGGCTGCCATCGTAGGCTTGATACCACCCCACGTTGTAGAGGGCTTGCGGCAAATCGCCAGAGGCGGCAAGCGTGGCATACGTCTGCTCGGGCAGGAGCAGCGACTTGGCAAAGGACGCCGGCGAGATGTACCAGAAGGGATCGTCGGGATCGTCGGCTACCCAGAAGCCCGCAACGCGCACCTCGATCTCTGCGCGGCGCTGCGAGCCGTCGGGGAATCGCGCCAGAGGGCTGAACAGGGTCAACTCGTCGCCTACTTGCAGGCCGATCTCGCTGGCCAGCTCTTGGGAGGCTAGTACGTCCAGCGGGGCGTCGAGACTGGAAGCATCGCTGGGAAAGCCGCCCTCCACGATCTGGGCCTTTTCCCCGAGGTCGCGCACAAAGCCCAGGTTCAGGCGTTCGAGCATCTCGCGGGCGGTGTACTGGCTACCACTGGGGAACACCTGCCAAAGGTCGCTCTTGGCATAGTGCATGGAGACTTGGAGCGGAAGCCCGAGTCGCTCGGGGCCCGCCCCTGCCAGGTATTGCCGCGCGGCGTCGTACTCGTTCCACGGGGCGCCCGGGCCAGAGCCGCCAACATAGCGAAAGTGGAACCCATAGGCCGGGCGTGTCGCCGACGACATGCCTGCCAACTCGCGGCTGAGGCTCTTTTGGTTGACGGCGTCGGTGTACATGGGAATGGCGGCCAGCAGCGCCACAAAGGCAACCCATCCCAAGAGCAGCGAGAACGATAGAGTGCTCTCGGAGACGAAGCGCTGATAGACGACGCGCCAGAGTCCCAGGAAACGAAGCAGAGAACGCATACGCTACCTATTCATAGCGGGCATGGCCCGCATGGTTGCTACAGTAATGTGGGCACAAGAACAACCACCCACACGGGGCGGGTGGTTGTCTCTGTGCGCGGCATCGCGAGATGCCGCTTTTCTCCTCAGACCTTGATGGCTCCCGATGCCAGGCCCTCCACAAAGAGGCGGCTGGTAAACGCAAACAGGATGATCATGGGGATGGACGCGATGGTGTATCCCGCCATCAGCGATCCCCAGCGGGTGTACATCTCGTTGCGGAACGCGTACAGCCCGATGGTGAGCGTCATGAGGCGCTCCACGTTCACCGTGATCATGGGCCAGATCAGGTCGTTCCAGGTGCCCGTGATGTTCATGATGGCGACCACGCCGATGATCGAGTTGGCCATCGGCACGGCGACGCGCATGAACGTCTTGACCTCACTGGCGCCGTCGATGCGGGCGGCCTCGAACAGCTCCTCTGGCATGGCCTCAAAGAAGGAGCGCAGGATAAAGATCGCGAACACCTGGCCTCCCGCAACGTAGGGGAGGATCAGCACCCAGCGCGTGTTCAGCAGGCCAAAGTTCTTGACCAGCAAAAAGCTGGGGATGAGCGTCAGCTCGCCAGGGATCATCAGCAACGACAGGATCATGTAGAACAGAAACTCGCGGCCCGGGAACGGGTAGCGAGCAAAGGCCCATGCCGAGATCGTGGCCAGCGCGATGACGCCGATCACGGACACACCGCTGACGATAAAGCTGTTCCAGATATAGCGCCAGATGATATCGAACGCCCGCACATAGTTCTCGGGGTGCAACGGCAACGTGACGCCGTATGGATTCACCGAGAACTGGGCTAGCGTCTTGAACGAGATGTTCAGCATCATCAGCAACGGGATGAACATCAGGAGCAGCAAGAGCACGAGCAAGGCATGGTGCCACCAGTCGCCCGTCTTGAAGATGCGTACGCGTCTTCTGGACGGGGCCTGGGGCGTGGATGTGTCTTTGTCGAGCGGAACGGTCACGTCTGTCACAGGTTCCACCTCCACAATGGTTGCGGGCCTAGACCTCAGCGGAAGATCGGATCGCGCGCATGTTGATGACGGTCAGGATCATGATCACCACAAAGATGACCATG
>CAYOBT010000052.1:0-10724 GCA_964402205.1 uncultured Anaerolineales bacterium | reverse complement strand
TCGGCACACGGCGGTTCTCGCGTTCGGCAAAGGCGCGCATCAGATCATGCGTTCGCCCCTGGTGCTCTTCCAGGCTGGGGACGTCTTGCCAGCCGCAGTAGGATGGGTACCATGCGGGCATGCATGCCTCCTAGGCAAAGCTCACGAAAATCTACAGCACCATTGTAAAGAGTCTATCGTTGCGCGCAACCCGCTCGCTATCCGGGGGTTCGTCTTGATGCGGGTTATCCGTGCGACTAGACTGGCAAGTGGGGGTGTGGGCTCGACAGGCAGCTTCTGTTGACGCGCGATTCGCGTAGGGAGTGCAATGCGGCGGATATCGTTTGGGCGGGTGCTCTCGGTCACGGTGCTGAGCTTTGCGCTGGCGGTCTCGTGGAACACGCTAGAGCCGTCGTTGATGGGGCGCAAGGTGCTGGAGCTCGTTCCAGAGGGACGCAATACGGCCCTGGGGCTTGCGACGTTTGGCGGGTTGGTGATCGCAAGTTTGGTCCAGCCCATTGTCGGCGTGCTCTCTGATCGCACGGTATCGCGGTGGGGCCGACGGACGCCCTACATCATCGTCGGGACGCTGGCCACTATTGCGAGCCTGTTCCTCATTGCCTATGCCACGGCTTTCTGGCAGGTGCTTCTTGGCCTTGGCTTGATCCAGATGGCTTCCAACACGGCTCAGGGCCCTTGGCAGGCGCTGATGCCAGATCGTGTGCCCGCGGCGCAGCGAGGAGCCGCCTCCGGGGTGAAGGCAGCCTTTGACCTTGTCGGGTTCATGGTCGGACGTTTGGCAGCGGGCTATCTGATTAGTCGGCATGCCGAGGTAGGGGTGCAGGCCGTCCTATGGACGATTGGTCTGCCTACGTTGGTGTGGGTTGGATGTCTTCTGGCGACACTGCCGGCTTCGTACGAAGCTCGGGGCGAGACACCGCGCGCTGGCGGGAGCATCGGTGATGCACTCAAGAAGGCGTTTGTGGTGGACCTCAAAGCCTATCCGGCCTTTGGCAAATGGTTCATCAACCGCGCTCTCTTCTGGGGGGCGTTCATCGCGGTGAACACCTTTCTTCTCTTCTATCTCATGGATGTGGTGGGGCTGACGGAGGCGGAGGGCCAGCGTTTTGTGGGTCAGCTCTCGGCGATGCTTGGTGTGGCGTTGATTGCCGCCACGATCCCTTCGGGATACCTGGCGGATAGGTATGGGCGCAAGCCAATGCTGGTAGCGGCTGGGCTGCTGGCGGCGGTGGGGACGTCGTCTGTGCTGGTGGTTCGGGATCTGGCCGCGTTGTCTGCTTGCGGCATGCTGATCGGGGTGGGCATTGGGGTCTTTCTGAGCGCCAACTGGGCTTGGATCACGGACATCGTGCCCCAAGGGGAGGCGGCACGCTATCTAGGCGTGGCGAACGTGGCGACGGCCCTGGGGAGTGGAGCGAGTCGGTTGCTCGGGGGCGTGGTCATCGATCGCATCAACAGCCTGTTCTCCTCTGCGACGGCAGGATACCTGCTGGTCTACGCGTTGGCAGCTCTGGCCTTCCTACTGAGTACAGCCGCGCTGTTGCCCGTGCGGCGAACGGCGTCGGACGGGGTCGAGTCGGGCGTCATACTACGCTAGTCGCCACCTGCTGGCCGCATCCCAAAGTGATCGTCCATCTCTTCCATCTTGCCCGTGGCGCAAAAGATGACGCGCTCGCAGATGTTGGTGGCACGGTCCGCGGCTCGCTCGAGATTGTGCGCCGCCCAGAGCAAGTGATTCGCCTGCTCCGTGTTGCTGGGATCGGCCACGATCAGCGCCATGAGCTCCCGGTTCACCTGGTTGTAGAGCTCATCGACCTCGTGATCCTGCGTGGGGACCTCTCTGGCTAGTTCCACATCGCGCTCTTCAAATGCCTTGAGTGCTAGTCTGAGCATCGTCACAGCCTTGTCAGCCATGAGCGGAATATCCACAAGTGGCTTGATCAAGGAGGCCTCTCCGATGAGCAGGTTAATCTTGGAAATGCCCTTGGCATAGTCGCCAATGCGTTCTAGCTCGGTGATGATCTCCAGCATGGCCGCCAGCAGACGAAGGTCCCCGGCGAGAGGCTGCTGCGTGGCGATGAGCACCATGATCTCGTTCTCGATGGCAAAGCGCTTGCGGTTGATGATCACATCTAGCTTCATGAGTCGCTTGGAGCCGTCAAAGTCGCGCTCCTTCAGGTAGCGCACCGACTGGATGACGTTAGAGAGCACCAACTCTCCCAAGGCAGCTACCTCTTGTTTCAGGTTCTGCAAGGCTGTGTCGAGCGTAGGTCGTGTCACGGTCTCCTCCTTGGGCGTCGTTCACGCTGCCCAGCGTATCACGCTAGCCATAGCGGCCGGTGATATACCCTTCGGTGCGGGGGTCCTTGGGGCTGGTGAAGATGCGGTCCGTTGGTCCGTGTTCCACCAGTCGCCCAATCTGCTGTTCATCGACCATAAAGAACCCCGTCTCGTCAGACACGCGCGCAGCTTGCTGCATGTTGTGTGTGACGATGACAATCGTATAGTCGGCTGCCAAGGCGCGCATCAGGTCCTCGATGCGAAGCGTGTCTATCGGATCCAAGGCTGAGCAGGGCTCATCCATCAGGATCACCTCTGGGCGTACTGCGATTGTACGCGCGATGCATAGACGCTGCTGTTGCCCGAGGGAGAGCGTCAGGCTATCCTGGTCAAGGTCGTCCTTTACCTCATCCCAAAGGCCAGCCTCGCGTAGGCTCTGCTCGACCAGCGCATCGAGGCTGCCCCGATGGTTCTGTCGCATGACACGCGGCCCGAAAGCCACGTTGTTGTAGACGGACTGTGGGAAGGGGTTAGGTCGCTGGAACACCATCCCCACGCGCTGGCGCAGCCGGACCACATCCTGCGTGTCTGCATAGATGTCGTCGCCATCGAGGCGGATGATGCCAGCGGCCCGGGCGCCCCGTATGGTATCGTTCATCCTGTTCAGGCAACGCAGAAAGGTCGACTTGCCACATCCCGAAGGCCCGATCAACGCTGTGATCTTGCGCTCAGGTATGGCGATCGAGATGTCCTTCAGGACCTGTCGACCGCTATAGAAAAAGTCGAGGTGTTCCGCTTCGATCTTGGGCATGATGCGTAGGGGTGGGCCTTGCTAGCCGAATCGCCCCGTGATGTACTCCTCGGTTCGATGGTCCTCTGGGGTGGTGAACACTCGGGACGCAGGTCCGTGTTCGACCAGCTCACCCATGAGGAAGAACGCCGTATAGTCCGAAATGCGCGCTGCTTGCTGAATGTTGTGCGGCACGATGATGATGGTGTACTGCTTCTTGAGCTCAATGAGGGATTGTTCCACCAACGAGGTGGACACTGGGTCCAGGCCGGACGTCGGCTCGTCAAGCAAGAGAACCTCCGGTTCGAGCGCGAGGCTCCGCGCGATGCAAAGGCGTTGTTGCTGGCCTCCAGAGAGCTCGCTTGCTGGCCTGTCCAGGCGCTCCTTCACCTCATCCCAAAGAGCTGCGCGCTGGAGGCTCTGGACGACAAGCGCGTCCAATCTCTCTCGATCGCGAATGCCGGCCAGGCGTGGTCCGTAGACGATGTTGTCGCGAATGGTCCCGGGCAGCGGGAGAGGCAGCGCGAAGACCATGCCCACGCGACGTCTCAGGCTGGGCACGTGCACGTTGGGTGCGTAGACGTCCTCGCCTCCCAAGAGCACGGTGCCCGACATGTGCGTGTTCTCAACCTGGTCGTTTAGCCGATTGATCAGTCGCAGCAGCGTCGTCTTGCCACTCTGGGCTGGGCCAAAGAACGACGTGATGGCACGCTCGGGGACGTCCAGCGTCACATTCCTGAGGGCGTGGTGATCCCCATAGCTATAGGAGATGCGATCGAGCTTGATCTTGGCGACCACACTCTAGCTCCGATCGATAGTGAGCGCTACCATGAGCGGCGTCGTCGGTAGTGGCTGCGCAGCAAGGTTGCGATGGTGTTCATCGATAGCACCAAGGCTAGTAGGACGAGTGCCGTGCCGTATTGGATCTCGATGGGCATTCCCGGCACTTGGGTGCTTACGACGTACAGGTGATAGGGAAGTGCCATCACCTGGTCCATCGGTGAGTGCGGCAGACTTGGCAGATAGAAGGCAGCGACGGTAAAGAGAATCGGTGCCGTTTCCCCTGCGGCTCGCAAGAGGCCCAAGATGATGCCGGTGATGATGCCGGGCAGGGCTTGTGGAAGCACCACGTTGCGGATACTTTGCCACTTGGTCCCTCCCAAGCTGGCGCTGACTGTGCGGAATTCGCGAGGCACCGCACGAAGAGCCTCCTCGGCTGTGCTGATGACGACGGGCAAAGTCATGATGCCGAGCGTCAGCGAGCCGGCCACGATGGAGGTGCCCAGATCCAGGAACAGGACGAACATGCCCAAGCCAAAGAGGCCATAGACCACAGAAGGGATGCCCGCTAGATTCACAATGGCAAGCCGAACTGCGCGCGTGAGGGTTGTGTCGCGCGCGTACTCGGCCAGGTAGATCGCCCCGCCCACGCCAACCGGGATGGCCGCGACGGCTGTCCCCAGGGTGAGCAGAAGAGTTCCGACGATGGCTGGAAAGATCCCGCCTGCCTTCATGCCGTCGTAGGGCATTTTGGCGAGGAACTCCCAGCTAATGGCCGGTAGTCCCTGGGCAACGATGATGCCGATGACGGCTAGGATGGGGGCCACAACGATGATGGCCACCAACACCATCAGGGCATATCCAAGCCTCTCTAGCGGGCGTTGCCTCATCAGCGCAATCCTCCTCCCGGGCGCCTTCTGAACATGATCGACGCAGCGGCAAGATTGATCAGGAAGGTCACGGCAAAGAGAATGATGCCGATCCCAAAGAGTGCGCGATAGTGGAGGCTACCCTTGGCGACTTCTCCCATTTCGGCAGCAATGGTGGCAGTCATGGTGCGAACGGGTTTCATCAGGGCGTCAAGGCCGAGCGGCATACGAGCGGCGTTGCCCGTTACCATCATGACGGCCATGGTCTCGCCAATGGCGCGCCCCATCCCGAGCATAATGGCCGTCACAATGCCGGGGCGTGCTGCTGGCACCGTCACCCGCCAGATTGTCTGCCATCGTGACGCGCCCATGGCGAGCCCAGCATCGCGATACGTCTTGGGGACGGCGTCGAGGGCGTCCTCGGCCACGCTGATCAGTGTTGGCAGCGCCATGTATGCCAGGATCACTGAGCCGGTCAACGCCGTCAGCCCGGTGGGAGCGCCTAGCACGTCGCGGACGATGGGGCTGATGTACCGCATACCAAAGAAGCCCAATACCACCGATGGGATGCCCGCTAGCACCTCGATCATGGGCTTGAGGATGTCCCGCGCCCAAAACGGCGCTACCTCGCGCACAAAGACAGCCGTAATGACGCCCAGAGGCACCGCCAGCACCAGCGCCACAAGTGTGACGAACGCAGAGCCGAGGATCAAGGGCAGTGTTCCGTAGATGTCAAAGGTCGGGTACCACCGTGTTCCCAAGAGATTCTTGACTGGGACTTGCCAGAATAGTGGGGCGCCCTCGTGTAGTAGGAAGGCCAAGATCATAATCACAAAGCCGATGGTCGAGAGACCGGTTAGCCGGACGAGGGTTTCCAGGAGGAACTCGCCCCATTGCTTCGTTCTGGGGCGGCGCGCGCCGGTTCCTTGCTGGCGTGCTCTGGGTCTAGTTGGCAACATCGGCTCTTGCGACATACTCACCTAGGGGCACAAAGCCCAGATCATCGACAACGCTCTGGCCATCGCCCAGGATCCAGTCAAGATAGGCCAGGACGCGGTCTGACGGATCCTTGTCTGTATACATATAGAGTGGACGGGAGATGGGATACGAGTTGTCATTGACGGTGGCTACCGACGGCATCACATAGGGACCCTCCGCCTCTCGGGACACGGCTATCACCTTGACGTCATCGGTTACATAGCCAAGGCCATCATAGCCGATGGTGTTAGGGTTCTGGCGAAGCTCCTCGATGATACCTTCCGACGAGGGCAGGAGCAGTGTGTCGGGGGCAAAGAGCAGATCGCTATCCTCCCC
The DNA here is from genome assembly GCA_964402205.1 of uncultured Anaerolineales bacterium. Taxonomy (GTDB): domain Bacteria; phylum Chloroflexota; class Anaerolineae; order UBA1429; family UBA1429; genus DAIRUQ01. The sequence goes on along the minus strand of CAYOBT010000052.1, from coordinate 4,691 downwards.
CATGCGGACTACCTGTTCCAGAAAGTAGACATAGGTCCCCGAGTTTGACTCGCGAGATAGCAAAACGATGGGACGATCCTCTCCTCCCACATCGCGCCAGTTGGTGATCTTGCGCGTATAGATGTCCGAGATCTGCTGCAAGCTCAGGCGCTCCACGGGGTTCTGGGGGTTGACGAGGACGGCAATGGCGTCCAAGGCCACGATGCGCTCCACGGGCTCGATGCCGTTGCGCCTTGCGGCCTCTCGCTCCTCGTTCTTGATCTCTCGAGAGGCATTGGCAATGTCCACCGTCCCGTTGATAAGCGCGGCAATGCCCGTGCCTGAGCCACCGCCGGTCACGGAGATCCGAACGCCGGACTCGATCTGCATGTACTGCTCTGCCCAGGCCAACGCGAGATTCACGAGAGTGTCAGAGCCCTTGTTCTCGATGGCCTCCGTAGCGGATGAAGCGGAATGTGAGGATCCACCTGTGCTATGGCTGCATCCGGCAAGCGCCAGAAGCAGAGCCGGAACTAGAAGGTAGCACAGACCGCGTCCCAGAGGATGCCAGCGGTGACGGCTTCCTCCTGCCCATGAAGGCAATCGCGACGATGGCGCGTGTCTCTCCAACAAGGCTTCCCTTCGTATGGCAGCAACGAAACCCTCGCGTACCATTCTAGCGGATGGTACGCGAGGGTCAAGCTCTGTCCGTGCTTGAGAGGTGAGAGGCCTAGCGCGACCAGGGTTTGTCAAACGTCCCGTCTGCAAAGACCTCTGCGATCTCCTTCCGTGGCCGGGCGTCGGGCGAGACCGCTGGCACGCCGATCGGTGTGAGCGCCACAACGTCCGCATCTTTGGGGATGCGACAGACTTTCTTGACGCTCTCGGGATCAAAGGCGCCGATCCAGCAGGTGCCATAGCCCAGTGACCAGGCCGCCAATACCATGTTCTGCATGGCGATGGCGACGTCTACCGGATACCACTTGGCGCTGACATCAGGCAGGCCAATGCCCACGAGGATGCACGCAGCCTCGGCCATCCACGACTGCCCGCGACACGCTTCAGCCAGCGCTGCCTTTTGCTCAGGGTCGGACACGAGGATGAACTTCCACGGCTGGCGGTTGGCGGCGGATGGGGCAAGATGCCCAGCCTCGATGATGCTTGCCAGGTCATCCTCAGGGATCGGATCCGGCCGGTATCTGCGAATGCTCCGACGCTCGTGAATGGCTTGCAGGGTGTCCATGGTGCGCTCCTTCCTTTGGGGCGGCCAAGTCCGCCTAGCTCTAGTAGTCGTAGCAACTTCCGCCGATGAACTCCCTCAGGAGCGAATCTGGCGGGATGGGCGACTCGTCTTCGACCGGGATTGTGTGGCTCAAGAGCTGGTCGATGCGTTCAGCGCGTTCATGTGCGTCGGTGCGTAGGGGATCGCCGCGATAGTCCTCCTTCCACTGAGCGAATTGCTGTCCCAAGCGATTGGCCATGACCGGCAGCTCGTAGGGCAGGCTGCTGTTCACGATATAGTCTACCGTGGAGACATAGGGGATGATATTGCGCAGCTCGCTGCTCCGCACATAGTGCCAGTGCTCAAGCGTCTGTGCCCTGCTGTAGGCTCGGTGGACAGCGTCACGCTCCATGCGACGCATCAAGCGCAAGTCCGTCCACCGGATGTAGCGACCATCGGGCCCCTTGGTCTGGAGCAGGGGTTCGATGTAGAGCAGAAACTTGCTCTCTGATGGGATACTGGCTGTCAGCTCTGGGTAGAGCCCGTGGAGGCTATCGATGAGGATGATGCCATGTTGGTCAAGCTGCAAACGCGTGTGGTTCAGGTGACGTCTGCCAGTCTGAAAGTCATAGAACGGCACCTCGACGGCCTTTCCCGCCACCAGGGCTGCCAGATGCTCATTGATCAACTCCATGTCGAGAGCTTGAGGCGTTTCGTAATCATAGTCGCCGAACTCGTCCCTGGGGTGGAGCTCTAGATCGTAGAAATAGTTGTCCACGGCCAAGGGCACCAGACGGACGTCGCAGTGCGTCATCAGGTGGCTCAGCTTGAGCGTGGTCGTTGTCTTGCCAGAGGATGACGGCCCAGCGATGACCACGACACGCACGTCATCGCAGCGCTCTGAAAGGACCTCGGCAGCTGTCGAGATGTCCTCGGTGTAGCGCCGATCCGATTCATGGACAATGTCCGCGAACTCTCCCTTCTCGACCCGGTAGTTTAGGTGATCCAAGGTGTGGAGGTTGTGCGCGATCGACCAGTCCAAGCTCTGCCAGACCTTGCGCCAGGGGATGTGGTCATCGGTACGGGCAGCTCTTCGAGCGTCTTGCCTGCGGCGGCGCGCCCGCTCGTCTCTGTAGAGGATATAGGCCTTGGCCGTGTCGGCATACCCCGCTTCGATGAGCACGCGCTCAACGACGTCTTGGACCTCCTCGACGGTAGGGTGCTGTCCCTCGGGCGTGACCTCTTCCAGCGCGGCGACGACCTGATCCGTGAGGCGCTCGGCGATACTGCGATCACGCCCACCTACGGCGACAGCAGCTCGGTAGATGGCATTGGTGATGCGCTCTCGGGTGAACGGCACGACAGCGCCCGTCCGCTTGATGACGTGGGTCAGCTTGGCCATGCCTCATCCCTCCTGCAGAGCGCTCGCGTCAGTGTCAGAACCTGCGATCGGTATCGTGTGGCACTACGTCCGCGGTCTCTTGGTACCAGGTCAACATGCGCTCTTTGAGCGTAAGCAACTCGCCTTGGAGTGCAGGATCTTGGACGCGGTTCTCGAGTTCGAGGGGATCTTCCGCAAGATCGTAGAGCTCATCCTGCTCGTACAGACGACGGACGTACTTGTAGCGGTCCGCCCGGCACATCGCGGCTTTGGTGTGCTCTGGACCTGGGCTGGATTGCAGGTTCACGCGTGGCCAGTAGAGCCCTTCGGGCCTTTGAGCGGATGTGCTCTCCAATTCCATGCAGTGCCTCTCACCGTGAAGCCGGCCGCCCTCGCAAAAGACGGCATCCCGATGCACATCGGTCTCGCCAGTGATGACGGGGAGCAACGATCGCCCAAAGTGCGTGTGAGATGGCGTGATGCCGGTGAGCGCCTCGATGGTTGCGGGGACGTCTATGAGCTCCACCATGGCTTCGCTGATCCGAGGTCGCACGGCATGCGCTTTGGGTGGTTTGATGACGAGAGGCACCCGCGATAGGCAGTCCTCGAAGGTGTTCTGCGTCTTTTCCACGAGTCCATAGTCACCGGTAAAGTCGCCGTGGTCCGCGAACACAAAGATGGCCGTATCGTCATAGATACCAGCTTGACGCAACGCACGCACGATCAGCCCGAACTGGTGATCGACGCGTGCGCACATGCCATAGTAGGTAGCGCGAAGCTCGCGCCAGCGTTCCTCTGTCCATGACTGCAGTTTCTGCCGGGCGTGAATGCCCCGTAGAATGCTGGGCTTGCCACGCCAGTCGGGAGGCGCGGGTGCACGCTCGGGCAGAGCGTCGCGGTCGATGATGCTGTACCACGGATCCTCCACGGCGTAGGGTGGATGCGGATAGGTCAGCGGGAGGTAAATGCACAGAGGCTGGTCCGTGGGCGGATTGAGGATCAGGTCGATGGCGCCTTGCACATACGCCCAGTCACTATCCCAGTAGGGCTCTTCTTCTGGCGTCTCGAGCTTGCCCACGTAGAACGAATAGTAAGTATCGCTGCTCGGCTCCCCGCGCCATTCGCTCTCTTTGTCGTGGGCGAACATCGGGCGGAGTTCGCCTTTGGGCTGGTACTTGACGGCGCAATAGTCATCGTAGCCATGCTGTGCGGGCACCAGGTCGTTCTTGCCGCCCCACCAGACATAGTAGCCTTCTTCCTTGAGGGTGCGCAAGAGCACCGGCTCGTCGGGGCGCATCATATGATGCATCGTTCGGTGTCCACGCACGTGAGTATACCAGCCGCTCATGAAGGAGCAACGGCTGGGAGTGCAGACGGGGTTCTGACAGAAGGCGCGACGGAAGGACACTGCGTCCTCTTGGACCAGCCGATCGAGGTTGGGCGTCACGGCGGCGGGATTGCCCATGTGCCCGAGCACATCGCCTCGCCATTGGTCAGGGTTGAAAATGAGCAGGTGAGGTCGATTCGGCATGCGAAGGTTTCCTCCTGATGGTCCCTTGGCGGTTGGCCTGTCCTAGATGCTTGGAATCTGACGATACTGTAGTGCTTCCGCTAGGTGGGATGGACGGATGTGCTCGCTATGGGCCAAGTCTGCGATGGTGCGTGCAAGTTTCAGAATGCGGTGGTACCCGCGTGCGCTTAGGCCCATCTGGCTCATGGCGGCGTTGGCAAGGGCGTTCCCCTCGGCGTCCAGCGTGCAGAACTGGTTGACTTGCCTGGGGCCCATGTCCGCGTTGCATGTGAGCTTTGTCTGCCCGAAACGCAGTCGTTGGCGCTCGCGGGCAGCCTCCACACGCGTGCGGATGGCGCTGGATGGTTCGCCGGACTGGGTGTTGGTCAGCTTCTCATACGGGACACGCGGTACCTGAATGTGGATGTCGAGTCGGTCCATCAGTGGCCCAGAGATGCGTTTGCGGTACCGCTCGATAGCTCCGAGCGAGCAGGTGCACTCGTGCGTCGGGTCCCCATAGTAGCCACAGGGACAGGGATTCATGGCGCCTACGAGCATAAAGTTGGCGGGGAAACTCAATGAGCCGGCCGCTCTTGAGA
>CAYOBT010000051.1:0-10823 GCA_964402205.1 uncultured Anaerolineales bacterium | reverse complement strand
CCTTGAAGGGATCGAAGGCGCGCGAGGCGGCCGAGTGTCACGAGTTATTGATCCGGCTCTGCCCGTCCTGCCACCGGGCGATCCACGGCAGTCGGGATATGCGCATCTGGGCGATGAGGTACAAGCGTGGGCGCTATGACATGGATGCCGCACTAGAGCGCGTCAACGCGCACCTCAAAAGAGACATTACATGGGCGAGTTTAGGATTTACATGACAAATGTCACTTGACGCCATCGAACCACTGTCCTATAATGAGAATGTGCCGGACGTGATCGTAATAGAAAGGGGTGTCTCTCTTTCTTGCTTTCGCAGGATAAATGTCCGGCACCTTAATAACTAGAAGGAGAAAGGAATGAGCGACAGACTACCAGCAGTACGAGTTGAAGGGACAGCGCTGGAAAAGTACGGAAAGCGCGAGTTGATCGAGGAACTCGTGTATCGGCTAATGCGCTTCCACCCGGCCGCCAGGGACCCGAACGTCGGACGCACGGGCATGATCGCAGCGGCACAGCTAGCGATCAGGATCGGGGCCTCTCCGCTCCCGTCCCTGAACGAAATCCACATATGGTACGACAAGAACAAGGGTATCGTGGTGCAGCCCGGCTACAACTACAACTTGCGGCGCGCCAGAGAGATCGGGGGTGGTGTCTGGTGGGACTTTGAGCCACGCCCCATGACAAACGAAGAGCGCGAGTACTATGACATCGCACCCGGCCAGTTGGGCGCGATCTGCCGAGGGGCGCGACACAACGAATTCGTCGACACCGGGCGTGTCCTGAAAGAGATGGGCGTGTCCGCAAACATCGACCTCATCCTGAAGTCGAAGGCGCGATACGGCATCGGCGTTGTCGGCAAGAATGAGACCCCGAAGAAAGGTCGTCCGCTCATCTGGACGGCCTTCAAGAGGGCGGAAGTCGATCTCCTGCGCCGCCTGTTCCCGAACATGGAGCAGGTCTCCGACCCCACCGAGAAGGTGCGCGAGGCGATGGAGTATTGGAGCGTCACCGAGACAGACGTGACTGAGGAACAGGCGGATGAGATCGTCCGCGCCCTGTATGGCGATGATGAGCCATACGACTTGGGGCCAGACGACTACCAGGAGACGCCTGACGTTCCGGTGGACAGCGACGGTGCCCTGGCGGACACGCTGGGACCGCTAAGCGTCGATGAGATGGTTAGCATGGCCGTCCAGAAGAACCTGCGGCGACTGCCGAGCGGCGTGACCGCGACATGGGAGCAGTGCTACGGCGACGGCTGGAAAGCCTATGTAGCCAACCACAAGGCCGAGGCGTGGGGCAAGATCACTGAAGGCCCGCAGGTGGACAAGGCCACGGGCGCGTTCGTCGACAGCAAGGCCGCTATCCGGTGGGGTCTGACGCAAGGCGTGTTCAATCACTGGAATCACGCTATGAAGTCGTATGAGAACCTGAAGAAAGAGCTTGCCGAGAAGCACAACGGCGAATTGAACGCCGTCATGGTCGGGACGGCGTGGCGCAAGAAGGTAGATGACTACGTGAAGGAGGCACTTGATGCTCTCGCTGAAACTTGAGTTCGATGTCGATGAGCAAATAACGAGGGTTCCCATCGGGGAAATCGTGGAAGCCCTGGAGGCGACGGCCAATCGTCTCGCGACCGGCCCTAGTGAGGACGAGCTGGAGTTGCAGGGTCGCGCGATTGCGACCGCCAACTTCCTTTCCCACATGGCCGCCGACGAAAAAGCGACCCTTGACCACAACGAGATCGCGGAGATCGCGGAGCTACTCGTCAGGCTGACGGGAGACGAGCGTGCGATCTCGCAGGTGATGGCGAATCTGACGGGAAAGGACCCGTTCTGAAAATGTCCTCATCGGCCGGTGTATACCATACCCACAACCCCCTTGACCGCCCTGCCCCGGCGGTCCCGGCCGATCACGCGGGATACCGCACGTCCCGCGTTCCTCATCCTCCGGTAGAAAAGAACGGTGACGTTAAAGGGTGGTGAGTGCGGCACCACCCGATAAGAGGGAAGCAGATGAGAATGAGTAAAGACCAGAAGGTCGACCTGGTGTACAGGTTGATCATCCTGTACAAGTCGCAGAACGACGGGCTTTCTCCACCTCTGCGCTGGCTCGGAAAAGAGCTGGCGAAACTGACATGGAGTGATACCCCGGTATCACTAAGTGTCATATCGACGTACATCGACGCTTTGGTGGATGACGGTCGGATCGAGAGACACGGGAGCGGGAAAAAGAGGCGCATAAAGGTAGTGGGGGCCGCGTGGATAGCATCTGACGGGTGGAGATAATGGAAATCCTGGAAACCATTCGTGAAATAACACTCGGTATCGTCTCCATAGGCGCGACGCTCTTGAGCGTCGCCGTTCTGGGTGGCTCTCTAGTCCTGCTGTTCGACACGATCCGCACCGCACTCGCGCGCAGGAGCGTCAATCTCACCAACATCTTCATCTCTGTCTTTTTCCTCGCGATCTCCCCGATGATGGTCAAAATGTATCCGCCAGCGATGCTGGCGGCGGTCCGGGAGTCCATAGAGAACTCGGAGGTCGAGATTCTGGCGATCCAGGACCTAATGGTTGACACGAGCGACCGCGCGATTGACAACGCGCTCAACCGCCTAACGCCAGAGCCTACGCCGACCCCGACCATGTTCCCGACCGTCCCATTCGCGACCAACACCCCGACCATTACCCCGACGCCGGCATCTACCGCGACGCCGGTCGCGCAAGTAACATACACCGTCGAACGCGGCGACACGCTCGCCAAGATCGCCCGTCGCTTCAATGTAACCGTTGACGATCTGGCGAGAGCGAATTCGATCCAGGACGTGAATAGGATCGACGTGAACCAAGTCCTCATCATACCTTGAATGAACTAAAGTCCCCGCCCAGGCTGTCCAACAGCCTGTATATAGGACCCCTGCTAGGCATCCTGATCGGCCTGTATGTCAACTGGCTAGTCGGCGCGCTGGTCGGCACGGTGATCCTTCTCGCCGCGCTGATCATGACTAGCGATCTCGCCTATACGGTAGCGACCAATGTCGCTCAGGGGACCTGGACCTTCATGTCGAGACTGGCTGCAAAGAGCGAAGAAGGCGGCACCTACTCGGTGGAAATCGGGGTTGATGAGATCACGCGGCGCAAGTCCCATGTGCCCATCAACAAGGGGCATATCGGCGTGTACGGTATGACACAGGCGGCCGGTAAGTCCGTGCTGCTGCACCAACTCGTCATGGGCGCATGTCAAAAGCTATCACCAGACGACGTCTGGTTCTACGGCATCGACCTCAAGACCGGGTTAGACATCTTTAACCTTACTCGGCACTTTCGGCTTCCGATTGCCAACTCGCTAGACGAGGCGGCAATTATCTTGGACGCGGTAGAGCAAATCTACGACGAGCGCGACCGCCTGTTCAAGCGGTGGTCCGGTAAGCTGACCTGCGAAAACATCGACGACTACGAGGCGATCACCGGAGAGCGCCTACCGCTGGTCATCCTGGTGTTCGACGAGCCAGCCGGTCTTGAGAAGGGGTCGCGCAAGCCGATCTACGACCTGTTGAAGAAGCTAGTGCAGAAGGGCGCGTCGTTGGGGGTTTTCCTCTGGCTGTCTACACAGCGGCCAGTAACAGAGAACCTGTCACGCTCGATCTCCGCGCAATTCGCGCGCGAGTTCGTTGGGCGCATGTCGCGCCTGAGCGAGCTTACATCGGTTTGCGAGCTTGACCTGGATGACGCGCGGCGCATGATGCGCCTGGCGCGACCAGGGCTGTTCTACGACAAGGTCTCCCAGACCTACGTCAGCGTCAACTGGCCTGGGTCGCGTAGGTTGTGGCGCGACATGAAGAACGATTTCGCCGCCAAGTACGCCGGGAAGCCGAAGGAGTGGCCTGTCGCCAGGTCAGAGCTGCGTCACGAGGAAAGTTGGTTCGACGAGTGCGTATCCCAGGCCGATGACGATGACCACTTTGCGGCACAGGTAGTTGTCTATCGCGTGTACCGCGACTGGTGCACCGACAACGAGATCGAGTCGCCGCTGAAGCGGCGAGAGCTTATGAAGTTCCTGCGCGAGGATCACATGATCTACACGTCGGATAGCGGCTACCACGACGGCAAGGCGGCGCGCGGAGTTCGGGGATGGGAGTTCTCATGGGAATAATTCTTGCACCAATGATTGCCGCCGCAATCTTACTGCCGCGCAGCCGCATCCCACGCCGCTTTAGGATACACGGCCTTATGCTATGCTCGTTTATCCTAATCCTGTTTATGCTATCCGTCTTGCAGATCATGGTCGGAGTGGCGATTGCAAACGTGACCGCTGGGCTGGAGACCGTCGAGAGCGACGACATGGGCTTTATCTACGATACCCAGTATCGACTCACTCAAGGATGGCATGGCGAGGAATACTCACTGCCCGGCTTCGACTACTCGGCCGGGTGCGGAGCGCCCATACTCTCACCGATCAACGGGGTGGTGGCGCGCAACTACGTTGACCCGTTAGCGAATACCGTTCTGTGCATCGAAAACGATGCATTGTCGATAGTTATGCTGCACGGACTATACTCTCTACCGATAGGGACCGAGGTGCAGGTGGGTCAGCGCATCGGGTCGGAGGCGTCGCGCGGCCGGTCGAGCGGCTGCCACACCCATCTCTCGGTGTACGACAAGATCGTTGGGGAGTGGGTCTTTCCGACAAACCTGATTCGTATGTCGGGAGTGCTCAGAAGCGCGAGACAGAACCCGGACTGGACATACCGCGTCGTCTGGACCACGGAGTACAATCCGGCGCTGGGCGGTATCAACTGCGATCAGGATTGCAGCGTCACGGCGTCCGGGCGACCCGTAGAGTACGGCATCACGGCGGCGTGTGGCCCAAGTATCCAGATGGGCACCCGCGTAGTCGTCGAGGGCGTGGGAGAGCGTGTCTGCTACGACAGGGGTGGCGCGATCACCGACAAGAATGTGGACATCGCCGTTACCGAGTGGAACGGCTGGACGGGGTATCGTGAAGCTCTTTTCAAGACGTACTGAGTTCGACTCAGGGTTCGAGAAGCGTGTATGGCGCACTCTCTGGCCGTTCTTCCTGCTTGGGATCAAGCGACAGGTGCGCGTCAGGCGCTACAGGATGGACTTTGTCATCGGTAACTCGTGCGTGGTCGAGGCTGATGGGTATTACACCCACCACACACCGGAGGGGATCGAGAAGGACGAAAAACGAGATCGGATCGTGCTCTCAACGCGGGGTTGGCCCACCGTCCGTATAACCGAGAGCGGTCTGAAGGACACCCTGTCCGTCTGGCTCAAGGTGTTTCTCGGCGTGACGGCCGGGAAGATCATAAGAATATTGATGCCGTTTTTCAGGGGATACGCATAATCCCAAAATAGGCGACGCAACCAAGGTTCCCACCACTGTCTTGCTCAAGGTCTAGCTCAAAGTACTCGCCAGCAGACATAAAGCGCTGAATCCCCACCAGGAGTTGCGACGACGTGCTTCTAGGGCCACCGGACACAGTTCCCTTTATGTCAGAACCCCAGGCTAAGGCCCCGTTCACCGTAAACTGCGCATACCTATACGTACCGACCCCAGAAGACCAGTCAAGCCACGCCGTCGGAACGTAAAAGCCAGAGACAGTGGCCGTCAACCTTGTCGGGTTCGCCGCATCCCAAAAGCCGTTCGGGTAGTTGGGATTAGTTCCCGTATCGTAAACCTCGCCGGGCCAGATAGCTGTTGTGAGGACGCCCTTCGGTATTTGAAGCTGCTCCGTCACGAGTGCTTGCTGATTCGCGGGGCGCGGGATGAACTCGGCCGACAGCGCCCTGACAAGACCTGAAAACCTTCTACTTGGCCTCATACTCTCCCCATGAACTGTGCAATGAGCTGCTCCGTTGTACCCCAGCGCGATCCGTCCACCTGCAACCCGTAAGGTGAGTTGTAGGTTAGCTGCTCTATAAACATGGCGCGCGGGTCCTCTTGCAGCGTCCCTCTGGCAACGTCTCCGACGAGGAAGTCGCTGAAAATGATCCACTCACCAGCACCGACCTCATAGAACTCTTCCCTACGCCTTGCAAGTGTGTATATCTGGCGCTCGGCTGACGCTAGACGCATCGCGTACCGTGCCGTACTTGGCGCGACCTTGTACACGATCTTGCGATCCTTGACGACGCGAAATAGACAGCGGTTACCGGAGCCGTCGCCCTTAGCGACCATGCTTCTGATCAGCGTCATCGCCGTCATGTCCTGGTCTTCCCACTGCTGCTCCAGGATGCCGTTGTCTATCATGTCGCTGTTGGCTATCGAGAACAGACCGTTTGGATCGGCGCTGATAACCTGTTGTAGCTTCCCCGTACCGCCAGAGTTCGTTATAGCGACCGAGACGTTGTCCGTCCCACTCGTGTTCGCATTGTAGACATAGCTGTCGAAGAAGTGAATGTAGCCCAGGCACTCAAGCGTTATGGCGGGCGCGTTAGCAGCATCAACCGTCAGATTCTCCGTCATCTGGGGAAAGGCGTTTTCGTTGAGCCAGGTGTCGCGTAGGTCCCTGGCCTCGGTTGCAGAGTAGACCGTTCCGGCGTTGATGACCGCCTCCCAGACCCCGTACTTCAACTTGCTGTCGGTGTGATCGGCCGACACGGTCGTCCAGTCCTGCGTGGTGATTATCTCGTTGCCGATGATCTCCGATAGCGTGGCTCTTGCATAGGCGCGATTGCCGATGGATGTCAGGGGACCGCGCGTCTTGGTGAGCGATGACAGCATCACCGTCGCCTGGTTGACAAACCCTTCCCACAAAAGCTGTAGGTGCGGGGTAAAAATAGAGACGTGCATCGGCATCGCTCTCTCGAACCAGCGCTCCGCGTCGAGCTTAGACGTCGGGAAGCTGATGGTGGCCGCCCAGTAGCCGCCGTCGGCGAGCTTGGTAAAGCTCAGGTTAACCCAGGCGTTGACCTCGCCAAAGAACCTGCCCTTCGGCTCGTATGTCACGTTAGAGCCGCTGGCTGTGATCTCAGGTATCCAGCACTGGACCCTTACCTCGCTGGGGCCAAAGAACGTCTTCACTCATCACCCCGCGCCAGCAGGTAGCGATCATTCCTGCGCACCACCGGGCAAGAGCAATCCCACGGCCGCGATCTCCATGAGCTTGTGTAGTCGCTCCAGTACATCGTCATCGCCCATATGCGCTGTTGGCTACCCGCTTGCAAGGTGAACCTGTCGCCCGTAGGTTCAACCACATAAGGGGCGGCCAGGACGCCAGTCGAGACCACGTAGTAGTGCGTGCGGATAAGCTCTCGCTGGAACGACACGCTATCGACATCCAGGGCGCGACCGGACACTAGTCGCCACTCATCTGTAGAGTTGGCCTTAAAGAAGTTACCGGCACACTCGTCTACAGGAAGGAGGAACACATCGTACAAGTAAAAGTTGCCTGTGCTGATCGCCGACGTGCATTTGAGTTGGATGGTTAGGATTCCGTCTAGGGCGACGTCCGCGGGCCTCAACGTGTCTGATGGCGGGATGGTGATTCTCCCCAGCTCCATAACCTCCCAGCGACTATTGGCGTTCTCAAGCTCGACCTCTTCCCCGTAGACTGTGTACTCATCCATGCTGGTCGAGTAGCCAACGGCAGTGCGCGCCACGACGTTGCCGCCATACGCGGTCGCGTCGTACACCCTCGCATAAACAGCAAAGGTGCCAAAGTAGTCCTCGTAAAAGTACCATTGCGGGCCTACGTCACCGAAGGACGTGGGAATATTTGTGCCGGGAGTGCAGTATGCGACCCCACAGGGCGATTCTGAGCGCGTCGCCCTAGTCGCTGGCGCGTCGGGAAGCAATGATGTGTAGGCGCTTGTCTCCTGATCCATCATGAGCCACGGCGTAAAGTTCTCGCCGCGATCGACGGATCGTGTCCCGATAAGCATCCTCGACGGGCCGGTGTAGAGCACCTGAGCGCCGTAGTTCCCCTCGGAAACGTTTTCCATAACCACTCGCGCTAGCGAGTTTATGTCGCCCCCGACAACGTCCTCTTGTATCTCGGTGTACCCCCAGGGCACCGAGTAGATTTTGCGGTTTTGCTGAGTGGGCGTCGTGATGGCCGTCGTTTCCGACAGCAGGACGCGCACCCAGTACCCGGTTACGCCATTGACGCCGTTCGTAGACCAGTCTTCGGGTTGTGCCCAGTGAACACTATTGACGCCCGTCTGCGATAGCGGCTCATCCTGACTGGCCGAGGGTGCAGTGTTGTCCCAGTAGGTCAGGTCGGTCCACGCGCCATTCCAGTACTGCCACTTGGCGCTGTCTCCCGCCCCATATGTCGCGGCCGTCGCGATGTCGAATACGAGGCTGCAAAACGGGCCGTAGTCTGTCACGGCGTTCGATGATCCAAAGTACGTTGCGTCCCCATCCGAGGGCGCGGCGGCGAAGATGTTTAGCGGGTACACCGCGGCGTCTATCAGGTTCGCGCCAGCGCCATTGACGAATATGTGGGTTATATTCGCGATGTTGTGCTTGTTCGCCAGAAAGACTTGCGAGAACGCGGTCTCTGTGTCCCGCTCCCCGGATTCATCCACGTTGCCAAGGGGTACGTTGTTGAACGTCTCGACGGCGCTGATCGGCGTCGCAGTCCCGGTTCCTGGCTGATTCGCGGTCCAGTGATCGCGCTCTATTGATAGGGAGATTTGCGGCTGAGCCGCCATCCATGCGGCTACGGCGTGGGGGCTGTCTATCCGGCTGGTAAAGTTCGCAAGCCCCCAGTCCTTGATGATGGCGTAGAGAGAGTTATCCTCGTCCTGACCGCGCACCTCTAGCCACACCTCGTCATACTGCCACTTGGTCGTCCAGTGCTGGAATGCCTTGATGAGCACATTGGTCAGAAGGCGTGTGTCTTTCACGACGCGCCTGGAGCTACCACCCTTGATGGCAATCGTCATCGTCTCGAAGCCGCTGCTCCACGGTCGCGAGATCAGGCGACGGCCGTCTGAGAGCGGAGATGAACGCCAAACGGTTCCGCTATCCTTCGCGGTCGGGATGCCCGGCTGCCAGTCAATCAGGTTGACGCCGTCGCCCTGCGCTAGCAGGTCAACGGTGTTCTCTGGTGTTCCGTCCGTAATCCTAAAAACAGCCCACATTATCCGGCTCCCGCCAGCGCGCCGCGAATCTCCTGGCGCACGATCTGCCTAATTACATTCAAGTCGCCCTCATTCCTAACGCTTACGTTGAACGGCATGTTTACACTGGTCGTCGACGTGCTGGTCGGCGCTGGTGCTATCACTCCGGGAGGGGTAACGCGAGACGGGTCCTTCACCTTGGCGCCCCCATTCCCCGCCCCTTCGACCTCGTACCCCGGATCATTGTCGCCGGGCAGGATACCGCCGATAAAGCGGTCGGCCGCGTCAAGGGCCTCTTGTAGCTTGCCGAGAAGCGTCTGTACGATCATGTAAGCACCGTTCTCGATGCCGGTGACGATGAGATCGACGATACCCTTACCGATTTCTTCCCAAGCGCCAAAGCCCTCCTTGACATCCTTAAGCGCTTGCGCTAGCCACTCGATGATGCCGTCCTTCATCTCTGTGATCTTTGTGCCAACCGCCTCCTTGATCTTGTCCCAGGCGGTCTCCACTGCCGTCTTGATCTTCTTCCAAAACTCGCCCCAGGCGGTCTTGATAGCCTTGACTTTCTCGTCTATCTTGCTTTTAAGCTCGTCAACCTTCCTGCCAACCACCGTCTTGATCTTGTCCCATATCATGCCAGCGAATATCTTGATCGCCGTCCATACGATCTTCCAGTTCTTGCGTATTGTTTGCAATCCAATATCAACGACTTCCCATAGGTGCTCAAGGCCCTTGGCCGTCCTGGGCATTAGGTTCTCAAAGAACTCGCCAACTCGCTCTATGAGCGAGTCCCACACGTCGAACCACCACTTCTTCGTATCATTGACAAAGCCTCGGATTGCATCGGCAATGTCACCCAACTTGTCCTCGGCGTTCTTGGCCGCCTTTTCAATCCAGGTTTTTACATCACCCGCCATTTCCTGCAATGCGTCACCAATCAAGTTTATGTTCTTGACGCCGGGGCCAAAGGCGGCGGCAAAGGCTTTAGCTAGAAGACTCCTGCCCTCGGTCTCGATGTCGAGTGCCAGGTCGTTGAGCCACTTGATGACCATTTCCTGCTCTTCTGGCGTGAACGCCTCGTCGAAGCCGTCCTTCAATCCTTGAACGGCCGCGTCCCAGTCACCGGCCGCCCAGCGCACGACGAAGGCGGACAGTCCAAGGAAGAACTTCATGACGCGGCGACCGGCGTGGAACACAAAGTCACCCACCTTTGAGAGCAGCTTTAGCTCTTCCAGGAACAGGTCAACCCACCTGTCTATAGCCTTCTCGATGTAGGGTCCGTTCTCGTCGAACCAGTCGGCCAAGTCCTCAAGGCTGTCGAGTACAAAGTCTATGCCGCGCTCAACCTGCTTGCCGAATATCCTGGCAATCCCCTTCAAGAGCTTGTCGGCCGACTTTGTGATTGCAGGACCGTGCTTGTCCCACCAGTCGCCAAAGCGCTCGAAGATTCCAAGAATTCGCTCGGCCGCCGGGGCGATGGCCGCATCGTAGAACTTGGAGACCATGTCGAGGAACGGCTTCATCTGCTTCCTAAAGCCCTCTAGCATCGGCTTGATGTCGTCTCGCCAAGCCGACACTATCGGCTTGAAGATGTCGCGCAGCTTAGCGCGAATCCTGTCCTTTAGCGCCTCAAAATCCTCGTCCACCTCTGGCACGAACTCGTATGGAGTGCCACCAAAGTCCAGCTCGTCGAGCGCGTCGCTTAGATCGTCAACGGCTCCAGCCAGGCCA
>CAYOBT010000050.1:0-10973 GCA_964402205.1 uncultured Anaerolineales bacterium | reverse complement strand
AGAGACGACGCGCCGGGCGGGTGGCTGTGGACTTGGCCCATAGCGAGGTATGCGCGCAGAGGGCGACGTAGAGGTTGGTGAAGCGCGGGGGGCCGACGTGGGCGACGACGCGCCGGGCCGCGACCGTGGACAGCACCCACAGCGCGATGGCGACGTGGAATCCGTCATACGATCGGGGCGACCACAGGCGGCTGAAGGCGAGGTAGGCGTCCAGCCACGGGCTGGCGCCCTGGGCCACGTCCTCGCCCAGCAAGACGGCCGCGGGCAGCTGGGGGACGTCGACCTCGTGCATGTCGATCTCGATGGGCTCGGGTGCGTGGCCGGGATGGAGGGCGTAAAGGTCGGCTTGCGTGTCCGGTGACAAGTCGGCCCTCACATCGTCCGGCGGGTCGCCGGCGGCCAGTCGCCGGGCGGCCATGCGCAGAGCGCCAGCTGGCCAGTCGTCAGGCTCGAGGCCGTTCGGCGGATCGCCCGCCAAGAGGCCCGACAGCGTCTGTAGCGCTTCGCTGTGGTTCATGTGCGCCTCCGCACAAGAAAAGCCCGGGTCTGAGGGGCACACATCCCCAGAACCGGGCCGGATAGACTCGCGGTGTGCCTAGGTCACGGCCTGGGGTCGCACCTAGGGCACGCCAGCGCGTCTAGACAATGTCTTTGACGTGTGCTATAATATCAGCACACAAAGGGGGCCATTCAATCCCCGTTCCGCCGGCGGCTCAGGGTGCTGTAACACCCGGGCCGTCTTCTTTTGTTGTCAATCAGTCGGCACTTGCTTGCTCCAGAGCGCGCCGAAGCTGCTCGGTGAACTGTGAGAAGCGCTCTAGCATATGGGCCAGATCCTGGCCATCGTCGCCCGGGCCGGGTATCGACACGACAAGGTCGCCACGCGCGATGGCCGACAATAGCGCCGACACGTTGCCCTCGCCAGTGCGTGGCCCGCTCGCGCTGACAAGCCCGAAGTCGGCAGCCACGCGCCGGGCTTGGTCCAGTGCCTCGCTGGGCAGGGTGATGGTGGTGCGAACCAACTCGGGCATGATGGTATCATAGCACAGTTCTTGCGTTCTCGCAACACTTCGCCACTACAGGTTGTGCCTCTCCCGATGCTGTACCACAAGCGGTAGGGCTAAAAGCGCCGTCACCCCGGGCCCAGCCCCAGCGCCGCGCGCAGCGCCGCCTCGACGATAGACGACCGCGATGCCTCACGCCGATCATCCCCGGTGTAGGTAGCTCGCAGCTCGGCATGGGCCCGCTCGAGCGCCTGGGCGACGTCCGGGCTCAGATAGAAAGCCATCTTCACCTTTTCGGGCGATGTGTCGCTCTGTCGATCTGTCGACAAGTCGCCCTGTCCACTAGGCGACACATCGCCGGGTCGCTCTGTCTCCGTGTCGACTGGCGCGGTGCGTGCGAACAGGTTCGGCTCTATCGTTGCGCGTCGTTTAGCCATCTGTCGATCACCTCCCCCAGGGCTCGCAGCTCAGCTGCTCGCTTGTTCCGCGGATCGTAGGTCAGCACGGTTTCACCGTTGACGGCACTCTCAGCCACTCGCACCGATCGCCCTATGGTCACGTCCAGGACGGGCAGGCCACCGTCGCGCATGGTGGCCAGGGCGTCGCGATGGTGCAGCAGTCTCGAAGCATAGAACGTCGCCACGACGCCCACTGTCTCGAGGCCAGGGTTAAGGGCGCTGCGCACTTGGGCCAGACTGTCGAGAAACAGGGCCAGGCCACGCAGGGCCATAATCTCGGGTTGGGTCGGGATCAGCACGCCATGGGCGCAGGCCAGGGCGTTGACGGTCAGTAGGCCCAGGCTGGGCGGACAGTCGACGATGGCCAGGTCATAGCCGCCTAGGTCCCTCAGGGCACGCCCGAGCACGTTCTCCCGGCCCATACGGGCGACTAGGCCCAGCTCGGCCGCAGCCAAGGCGATGTCCGCCGGCGCGAGGGCCAGCCCGTCGCCCAGATCGCGCACGATGTCGCGCAGCGTCAAAGTCCCCGGCGCCGTGCTGCCCAGCACCTCGGCCAGCGAGCGCCCGCTCGCGTCGCCGATGCCACACGCCCCACTCAGCGACGCTTGTGGGTCGGTGTCCACCAACAGGACCCGGCGCCCATGGTCCCGGCTCAGGGTGACGCCCAGGGCGTGGCTGACCGCGGTCTTGCCCACGCCCCCCTTGTGATTCGCGATGGCCAGTGTTCTCATCTGCCCTCCGCGGGCTGAGTGGCGGCATTCTAGGCGACAGGGCGATATGTCGACAAGTCGCCGGGTCACCTAGTCGACAGGTGGCCACACCTCGCACGCTGCCCAGCCACCACGCCCGTGGGCCTGGGCGTCGCTCTCGGCCGACAGCAGGCGGGGCCCATGGCGATCATCGGGCGGGCGTATGTCTGTCACGGCGTAGCCCTCGAGGATCACCCGCGCGTTGACCAGCGCGCCGTCGACCCAAAGCCACCCGAGCAGGCGATTGTAGCCGTCATACTCGGTCGCGTCTTGCTCCAAGATCGCAGCGTGCCCCTGGGTCCAGTGCCGCATGGCGTCCCGTCCCTCGGCCCACATGCACGCGCCCCGCTCCGGTGCGTCGACACCCAGCAGGCGCACGCGCACCCGGGAGACGCAAGGGCAGCAATCCAGGGCAATGTCGACGGTATCGGCATCGCACACGTGGGTCACGGTCCCGCGCAGCGTCGGCGCCGTGTGCGTGTGACGGGACACCAGGGGCAGGTGCACGGTGTCCGCCTGGGCGATGGGGGCGAGGGCCAGCAGGGCGACAGCGAGCGCACAGCACAGCCCAAGGCGTCTCATGTGTCCTGGGCTGTCTCGTGATAGGCCGTCAGCTCCTCTTGCGTCATGCCCTCGGCATGCTCACTTGCCATAGCGGATATATGCCTCCGCCGGATCCGTCAGCCGGTCGACCTCGTGCAGGTACACCATCGTCGTGTCGAGGGACGCATGCCGGGCCATGGCGCGCACTTGGCGCAACTGGGCCCCGTTGCGGATCGCATTCGTGATAGCCGCGTGTCGCAGGCTGTGCGTGGTCTTGCCCTCGCCGACCACGCCAGCCAGGCGATAGTAGCGCTTGACCAGGGCTCGGATTGCCGGCAGGCTCAGGCGCGCGCCGGCGCTCCGGTTGCTGTAGGATGTGAACAGCGGCCCCGGATGCTGCCCACGGGTAGCCACCCACGCAGCGATAGCCTCCTGGGCGCGCTCGTGGGCGATCACCACGGGCTCTTTTTCGGTGCGCCCCTTGCCCAGCACGTAAAGGACCAGGCGCTCGCCCTCGGTCGTCAAGTCGTGCAGGTCGGCGCGGTGGGCCTCCACAGAGCGGATGCCCGTATAGGCCATGATGCACAGCAGGGCATAGTCGCGCCGGCCCACCGGCGTGCTACGGTCCGGCTGGGCCAGGACACGCAACGTCTCGGCGTCCGTGAGGGCCTTCCGGCTGTGCCGCTCTCGCGTGCCCTTGCGCTTCACACCGCCCACGCCGGTGCACGGGTTCGCGCCCAGGCGACGCGCACCCACGGCCCAGGCACAGAACGCACGCAGGCCCGCGAGCCAGGTGTTGGCCGTCGCAGGGCGATAGTCGGCGCGCAGTGTGGCCAGCCAGGCCCGTATCGTGTCCGCTGTCAGCTCGCCCGGAGGCGTGTCTGCATACTCAGCCTCGGCCCAGTCGAGAAAGCGCCCAAGTCCCCGCCGGTAGCTGGCGGCCGACGCAGGGGCCAGCTCACCCGCGCCGACGCGCAGGGCAAGGTGTGCGTGCCAGTCGGCCACCAGGGACCCGACGCGCAGCCGGGGCAAGGCCTGGGGGATCACCGCGGGCGTCTGTTGTGCCATGTCTGGGCCTCCGATCCTATGATCTATAATCAACCTTATAGCTCATTCAACGTCGGGCCGCAAGTCCCCTCGGGTCCCTCCGGGTGCGCTGCGTCATAGGCCAGCAACGAAACCCAGGCACGCACAATGGCCTCGGGCGACGCGCACGTGAGCACGTGGGTCTCGCAGTCGCCAAGGGCCCAGCGCATGCGCGCGCAGGCTTCCCTAGCAGAGTCGGCGGGCACCGTATACGTCTCACCCGTCGGTCGGTGGGTCACCGCGTAGGCGTGCATAGTGCCTCCCATGGCGAGGGGCGGGTGTGGTCCCCGCCCCGTGTGTGCTCAGGTGAGTACACCTCACCCTCAGTCAACCCAGGTGCACCGCGCCCGCTCAGCGGCCCGCTCAGCGTCCTGGGGCAGCACGCCGTAGCCCTCCGGGTCGTCTAGCATGTCCTGGGCCATCTCGTAGGCGCGCTCCTCATCCGCGCACGCGCCCTCGGCGTCGAGGATGTAGGCGATGTGGCGCTTCTGGTCGTGCGTCAGCTCGCGCCAGCACGGCCACGCCATCGCATAGTGGCCCACGGTCTCACCGTCGGTCATCTCGAGACCCTGGGCGCGCAGATAGCGCGCCACTGTGCGCCCCTTCTCCGACTTGGGGACCCAGCACGCTTTCAGGTGAAACACGTCATGCCTCCCTTTTCGCCAAGTATCCTAGACTAGCTTCACCGGCAGGCCGTCCATCATGATGGCCTCGTGGCCGTCCGCGTCGGCCCAGCGTGTGCTGGCGATGTCGTCATCATCATCCATGTCCGGCGGGGACGCCTGCCAGTCGCACGGGGTGAACGCGATACCTGTCATGCTGTACTCGACAGAGGCGATCCGGGCGCCAGCGCCCAGGGCGCCCCAGTCCCGGTCAACGACCCAGTAACCGAGACCCACCTCTTCACCATCGCCGACGCACCGCACGAGGTCATAGTGCGCGTGTTCGGGCAGCGCCCGCGTATCCTCGGCGCGCTCCTGTTGCGGGGTGTATGCCGATGTCATCTCACGCCTCCTGTTTTGCGACCATGGCACAGCCGCGCAGGCTCAGCTCAGCGCCGTCCTCATCCGTGGGCATCGGCGCCTCCGCCCACGGTACCCAGGTGCACCCGCGCAAGATCGGCCCGCCGAACATGGCCACCGTCTGGCGATGGGTCCGGGGCAGCCCGTAGGGGACCAGGCCCATGCCCAACAGGTCGGCCACGAAACGGCCCGCCGCGTCTTGCTCTGTGGCGTTGCGTGCGCACAGCACGAAGGGCTCGCCCGTTGCCGGCTGCGTCCACACGGTGCCCTCGGGGCCGACCAGGGCCTGCACCGTCTCATCGGGGACCAGATACTCGCCTCTCACGCTCAGCATTGTCGCACCTCCTCAGAATAGCGGGGACACAAGCGCCCCCGTCCAGTCTACACCTAGGCCGTGTCACCTACGGTCGCGATGGCGGACGAGCGTACTCGTCTCGCGGCATCGCCTCCTCGACACCAGGTCCCGTCAGCTAGCTGGTGGCTCCACCACGTCTGGCCGTTCTTGGCGTGCTTGACCAGCATCTCGCCCGGGTGCACCGGGCAGGGCTTGGTCTCGGCGTGGCCATTGCCGTTCTGGTGGCCAACGTTCGGCGTCGCGCCCATGCCGTCGAGGGCGTCCAGGACCGGCGACAGCTTGGCCAGCAGATCGCGCCCGCTCGAGTCCCTCAGCGTCAGCATGCAGTCATAGCCGCACAGCCGATAGCGGATGTTGAGGCTCGCCGGCGCTTCCGTGCAGCCGTTCTCGGCCAGGGTCAGCGCGTCACCCATGATGCACCCCCTCGAGGGCCTCATCCTCGAGGGCAGCGTCCATCGCCTCATCCATCCACTCGGGCTCACACTGCCAAGGCTCGGGCAGCGGCTCCCACTCATCCGGCACGTCGACGCCGTTGCCTGGGACCCATCGCTCGCCATGGTCCCGTCGCTCTGTCTCCGTCAACATGAAAGCCTCCCTTGTCGGTCTTCCTGCCGACTCGGGAGGCCTGTGCTACAATGTCTGTAGCCGGGCGCCGCCCTTGTCGGCGTTTCGGTTAGGGCCGTCTCGGTGTGTCAGCACCGGGGCGGTCCGCTTTTAAGGCGACTACTTTTGGCGTGGCCTTAGCTTGCCCTCAGCGATCGCCCGCTCGATAGCGGCGCGCGTCGTCAGCCACACTCGGCCACTGCGCCGGCTCTCTAGGCGTCCCTCTCGGACCGCCTCGGCCAGCGTTGAGTAGGCCAGCGGGTACAGCTGCGCCGCCTCTGATAGGGTTATCGCTTGGTCCTTCACTGTCTCACGTCCCATAGTAGTCTATGGGTATGATACCATAGAAGTCTATGCTTGGCAAGCCCCAGCTGTGCCGGGCGACCGAACTGGCCCACTTGTGGCAGAAACTAGGGCCCGAAAGCCATACCAGGGATAGGCCTTCCGCACCCAGGGCGACGATAATACACGATTGTCAAGTCGCCCGGCCCGGCTTGCGTGGCGGGCGTCGCTGCGAAGGGTGCGCCCCACGGGCGTGTGGGCGATCCTTGCTGTGCCAAATTGGCACCGCTAGTGTGGGCGTCCGTGCGCCCCACGGGCGTGTGGGCGATCCGTCACCTGGTGGCAAATTACCACCAGGTCGCAGGTGCGCCCCACGGGCGTGTGGGCGATCCGCTTAGCTTATTCCCCCGTATGATTCCTCTAGCGTGCGCCCCACGGGCGTGTCGGCGATTCTCTGCCAGCGCGAGGACTGTGACTTGTTGAGGCCCATGTCGGCGAGGGTGGGGGGTGCGGTAACATCATGCGACCGCACCTCATATTGATTCGATCCAAGGCCTTCGGCGCCCTTGTTCTTTTCCGTCTCCGACAGCATCTCGCCTGCGCGCCGCTCGGCGCGCTGGCGAGATGCTGGCGGATAGGGAGAGGGCGCAGGGCAAGCGCACCGACCTGGTAACATCATGCGACCAAGTTGACACGAGCCCGCCAACTCTCGCTGACATGGGCATCAACAAGGGGCAGTCGTCACGGTGGGCAGGCTCAACCCGAAGCGCTCAGCGGCGGCGGGCTGAGATTTCAAAGGGAAATTTTGTCTTTTGAAAGCGTCCGAGCGTCTGTCGCCGCCCTGCGGCATGTTCGCCAGCCGCGCAGCTGTCATGGCTCGCTGAGACGGCCTTAGGCGTTATTGGTAGGCATGGCGCGAGCGCGCAGCACCAGCACCCGCGCCATGCCGACGGCCTCGCGCTCTGCTTCGCCCGTCAAGCCCTCGGCGGCCTGGGCCACGATCTCGGCCTCGGTCTCGCCGTTGGCCAGCCGCTCGGCGATCTGCGCGACACGCTCGCCGAGGTAGGCCTCCATCTCAGACAAGGGCTGGGTGCCTTGGGCATTCTCGGCCACACAATCGGCCAGCCACGCGTCCTCCCTGGCGACCCAGGCCATCATGTCGGCATCCTCCCGCGCGGCCTGGGCGACGCAAGCGGCGATTAGCGCATCCTCCCGCGCGCCTGCGTCCAGAGGGTACGCGTCTCTTGCGCGCTTTCCCATGCGGTGCCTCTCTCCCTCGGGTCGCCACTTCACAGCGAGGCGCCGCCCGCTAGCCGGATCATTTCGTGCACTATGTCGGCGGTAAGCTCGGCCCGCCGGCCTGTCATGCCCTCGGTGTAGTAGCCGACGGCCCAGCTCTCGAGCTCAGCCGGCGTCATGCCCTGGGCGATCTTGCGCTCCATGTCGGCGATGCCGGCCTCTATCATGGCGTCCATCTCGGCCCGCTCCGCCGCTTCTGCCGGCGTGGGCCCGAGCTCGGCCTCGGCCCGCTCTAGCTTATCGATACGTCCAGTCAGCCGCACGATACTCCCCCACTTCTGTCCCCCATTCTCGCCTCTAGCGCCGCGATGCGCTCGGCCAGCTCGTGGAGCTCTTGCGCGCGCCACAGGTGACCCAGCCAGCCTAGCGCCGCACGCACGCGGACGCCGGGCGACACGCCCTTGTCCTGGGCGACAGCGTCAAGCACCGTCAACATGTCGCGCGCCCCGCTGGCCATGCGCCGGGTCGTGTCGCCCAGCACCTGGCCCTGGGCCTCGGCCAGTGCCGCCCTGAAGAGCGGATCTCGCAGCCAGCGCCCCACCGTGGCGGGCTGTACCCCGCCAGCGATGGCCGCCTCCCGCTTGGTCTGGCCAGCGACCAGCGCCTCGAGGGCGAGCCGCTGTCTGTGCGACAGCGCGCGCGTCATGCCGCGTCCTCTGCGACGGCCTTGTGCTGCCAGCATAGGGCGACGTCATCTCGCCCAGCGAACGCCCACCGGTGGCACCTCTCGCCCTTTGCCGTCGTCCCCTCGCAGCGCCGCCACCCACGCCGCAGCCTGCTCGCCGTGATGTCCTCCGATGGCCGATGCTGCCAACAGAGGGCGCCACGGCGCACCAGCCGCTTGCATGGCGTGCCGTCCCGGTTAGTGCCGGCACACGGGCGAAAGCCCGCCCGGCTCAGGTGCTCAGGGTCCAGGCGCCAAGTGCAATGGACACAATGCGTGTACGCGTCGGGCACGCAGGCGCCGCAGTAGGTGCCGTCCTCTTTGCGCGCCCCGCACTCGTGCATACCAGGCGGGCAGTTGCTGGCCACGTCGCCATAGCTCGCGTTATAGGGCTTCGCCGCTCTAGAGACGACAGCCGGGCGAGCCGGCGCCTCGGGCTCAGGCTTGCCCTGCCGCCGCTGCGTCAGCCTGCGCCTTAGCGCATCCAGGACACTCTCGCCATCGCTCATCTCTCCTCGCTTTCCGTGTCCCCTCAGTCGAGGCCGTGACGCGACTTGCCATCCTTGCCGATAACTCGCTCGGGCTGAACTGGTAAGCTCTTACCAGTTGGATCGTCCTGGGCCAGCGCGCCGAGCGCGACTTGCCATCCTTGCCAATCACTCGCTCGGGCTGAACTGTCCCATCTGGGACAGTTGCTAGCTCTCGCTGCACCGTAGTCTTTGCCGCGCCGCTCGTCTCTGCAATCATCCGATAGCTCATGCCATCGGCGCGCATGGCGGCCCGGGCTCACCCAGTGCGGTCCCAGATCACGAGGATGGGCTCGACGCCGCGCTGCTCGAAGGCCTCCGCGATCTGGTCCATAGTGGCTGGGAAGTCGGGGTCGAGCATGTCGACCACGACGCCCACCACGCGGTCGAGGCCCGCCTCTCGGAGAAAGCGCCGCGTATCATCATGCACGCCGTAAACCACGCGCCCCTCGGCGAAGGGCGGCTCAGGTGAGTGGTCTACATGGCGGTGTTTCTCTCCCATGTCATCTTGTCTTTCTGTGTCCCCATATCACTGCTCGGACGGCGTCTCATCATCCACCCAGTCGATCACGCCCACGCCGTGCTTCCACACAAGCGCCGGCTTGTCCTGCCCGTCGAGACTCACGGCCAACACATAGGTGTCATTGGCCAGCAGCCGGCCCACGAGCGTCTCGCCTGTGAGCAGATGGATGCGCACCTCGTGGCCGCGCATCGCGCCCAAGAGGCGGGACTGCACCGCGTTCGGGTCCCGTCTCGGCTTCTGGCCATTCGTGGCCTCCGCTGCCTTGCTCTCTGTCATCTCATGCCTCCTACGATATGCTCACTAGCTGGCCGTCATCGGACGCGAACCAGCGCCGGGAATCGCCCAAGTCCGCTGCCCAGTCCGGCGCCGGGATCTCGCGCCAGGTCCCACCGCGATCGCGGGCCAGGCGGTCGAGGGCGGGCACGCCCTTCTGTTGCACAACCTTGGCGTGTTTTATGCTGCCTGTGCTTACGTGTAATAGCTCTGCGGCGGCGGGCTGACTTGTAGATAGACAATTTTGTCTATCTAGACCCCGCGTATAGCGGTTAGTGCCCTGCGGCATATTGGCCATGCGTGCGGCCGTCTCGGCCCGCAGCGCGTCCCGCAAGGCGCCCTCGCCCAAGTGCTCCAGGTGCTGAGTCGCCCAGGCTGCGCGCTTATCGGGATCGTCCGGCCCGATGTTGGCGACGGCCCAGGCGGCCAAGTCGTGGCCCGCCTTCCAGGCGTCGGTCACGTCATGGGCCCCGCCCGGAGGCGGGATCACCCGCATCCGGGCCGATGTGCCGGCTAGATTCTCAGCGCCCGCCTGTCCCGGGTCGTCACTGTCCAGAGCGACGAACACCCGCCGCACGCCGCACAGCACGGCGACCGTGTCGGTGTCCAGCGACGCCGTAGCGCTTCCCAGGGCCGCCACGCCGCACAGATCACCCACGTGCTGCCTCAGCAGCAGGCAGTCGTACTCGCCCTCGCACACGAGGGCGTCGGTGTGGCCGCGTAGGCCGTCCAGGCCGTACAGAGGCGGGTGACTGCCCCGGATGGGCAGATACTTTGATGGCGCCTTCCCCGTCCGGGGGTCCTTGCACTGTAGGTCGTCATCGCGCCGCCGCACTTTCACGTAGCGGATCACCCCGCCCGACTCATACGGGATCACCCAGCCCTTGGCGATATAGACGCGCCTGCCCTCGAGTCCCCACCGGGCGGGATCGTCCCCCGGCTTTATCTCGCCCGGGTTGTAGCCCAAGTGCGCCGCCCGGATCGTGTCATCGGACAGCCCCCGGTCCCGCAGGTAGGCCAGGGCTTCGGCGTCCCGCCATAGCTGGCCCTGGGCATAGGCCACGAACTCACGCGCGCGTGCCTGCCAGGCGTCGCCCGGTGGCTGCGTCACCTTCACCCACGATCGTTGTCGCCTTGTCGGGACGCTCAGCCCTGGCGCCACGTCCCCGCCCAAGGCCTCGCAGGCCTCGGCGAACGTGAGGCCATCACGCCATCTCAGATAGGCGATGGCGTCGTGCCGCTCGCCGTTGCCGAACGGCCAGCACTGCCGGCAAAAAGCCCAGGCGCGCGTCACGTGGAAGCGATCGGTGCCCCCGCACTTCGGGCACGGGCCGGCATACTCGCCGCCGTCTGTTGAGGCGACCTTGCGCAGGGCGACGTCCCGACCCACCACGTCGACCAGGCTGTGCCGGCTATTCAGGGTCTCGGTGTCATAGCGTCTCATCATGCCCCCGCGGCCGTCTCGCGTGCCGGCGAACAGTAGAGAGTAGAGACAATAGATGATAGAGGTGACCCATTTTTCCTCTACTGTTTCCCTTCAGGCGCCAACGGTCTCCTTTCGTAGAGAAACAGTAGAGGAAAAAAG
>CAYOBT010000049.1:0-11045 GCA_964402205.1 uncultured Anaerolineales bacterium | reverse complement strand
AAGTTCGTCGCGCCGTAGGTTTGGTCGTTCGTTGGGGGAGGGCCACCCGGCCCTCCCCTTGCGGATGCTTTGTTGGATATGCTTGGGTCTGTGCAGCAAGGCCTCATGCTTGAGGAGGCTTGATGAAACGTTCCGCGCTGCAAGTGGTTCTGCGTGCCGTGGCTTGGGCGCTGTTTGCCGCCATCGCGGCTGGCGTCGTGGGCCTGCTTGTGTACCTTGTGGGGCTGAATGGCCCCGTCTACTTTGCACAGTCGCTAGTCGATGGGCTTCGTCTCGGCTTTGTGTATGCGCTGATCGCTCTGGGCTACACACTCGTGTATGGCATCGTCGGGCTGATCAACTTTGCTCACGGCGATGTTTTCATGGTGGGGGCCTTTACGAGCTATTTCGCCGTCACGCAGTACGGATGGGGCTTTGTGCCCGCCATCCTCCTCGCGATGCTTGTGTGCACGCTGCTGAACGTGGTCATCGAGCGGATAGCATACAAGCCCCTGCGGAATGCGCCGCGCATTGCAGCGTTGATCACGGCCATCGGCGTCTCGTTCTTCCTAGAGTATTTCACGGCGCTCAAGTTTGTCTTTGGTCCTGACTTTATCACGTACGAGCGGCCTTTTGAGGTGGTGGTGTGGAATGTCGCTGGCGTCACGGTAACGAATATTACCGTGATCATCGTTGCACTGACACTCCTGCTCGTGTTCGGGCTGCAGTACATGGTCCGAAGAACAAAGCTGGGCAAGGCGATGCGCGCTGTGCAACAGGACAAGGATGCTGCCCGCCTGATGGGCATCAACGTTGACGGGATCATCTCGCTCACCTTTGCCGTGGGCGCCGCACTGGCGGGCGCGGGCGGCGTGCTCTATGCGATTGCGTTCCCGCAGATCTGGACGTTCATGGGGCTAATGCCGGGCCTGAAGGCCTTTGTGGCTGCCGTGCTGGGGGGCATTGGGAGCGTCCCCGGCGCGTTTGTGGGCTCGATCCTGATGGGCGTCATCGATGTGGGTGTCGTGAGCTTTGTGCCCGCAGGATCTCGATTGCGTGAGCTGTTCGCATTTCTTGTGCTGATTCTGGTCTTCCTGGCCAAGCCTTCTGGCTTGTTCGGTCAGACCCAGATCGAGAAGGTCTAAGGGGCGCCCAGATGGACAGAAGACGCCAGTTCCCGACCTGGATACCAACAGCCCTCGTGGGGGCGGCCATCTTTGTGGCAGTCCAATACACAGCTAGCGCGGGCCTTATCAGCACGTACTGGTATCGTGTGGTGCAGATCGCAGGCATCATGGCCGTCTCCTCGCTTGGTTTGAACCTGATCTATGGCTTCAATGGACAGTTCTCGCTGGGTCACATCGGGTTCTATGCCATCGGTGCCTATGGCTCAGCGCTGATCAGCAAGGACTATGCGAGTCAGTGGAGCGGTGGCCAGTTTCTGGCCTTGTCTTGGGTGATGGCGGCTCAGCTCGGTGTGCTGCTGCTCCTATTCATCACGCGCGTCGCGAGGTTTGCCGAATGGCAGCGCAGAGTTCGCGAGGCACTTGATGAGATGCTTCGGCCGTCGGAGGCGACGGTGCTGGTTTTCGTACTGATGGCGATTGCGATCGCCGTAGCCGTTGGCGTATCGGTTGTGGCCACGTTCTATTTCCAGCAGGCTTTGGAGGCGCTGCTAGGGCTGGTGTGGCGCGCCCTTGGTGAGAATCTGGGGCAGAACGTCCTATTTGCGCTGGCGCTGCTCAATGGCGGTACCATGGCTGCCCTGGTTGCCTATCTGGTCGGCCTCCCTCTGCTGCGCCTGACATCGGACTATTTCGGGATCGCGACGCTCGGCCTTGCGATCATGATCTACACGGCGCTGCAGAACTCAGACATGGTCATCGCGACCATGAAGGGTGCGCGCGGCATGGTGGGCATTCCCAACTGGACAACATGGGGATGGGTGTTCGGCGTTCTCGCGGTGGTGCTGTTCGTCATGCGGAACCTCGTCCACTCGAGCGCGGGGCGCGCCATCGTCTCGGTGCGCGAGGATGAGATCGCGGCACAAGCGGTGGGCATCGATATTGCACAGCAGAAGGCGATGGCCTTTGCGTTCGGCGCATTCTTTGCCGGCGTGGCGGGCGGCTTGTATGCGCACCTGATGAGCTTCCTGCACCCAAGTACCTTTAACGTCGTGAAGGGATTCGATCCGCTCATCATCATTGTGTTTGGCGGCCTTGGGAGCATGACGGGAACGCTGGTGGCCTCGGCGGGTTTTGCGGTCTTGATCGAAGGCCTTCGCGTGGTGCTGCCGCAAGGCTTTGAGGACTGGCGGTTTGTGCTCTATCCGCTGATGCTACTCGTAGTGATGTTGTTGCGCCAGCAGGGACTGCTGGGCACCAAGGAGTGGGGATGGTTCGCGGCGCCGCGGCCTCGCCCGCGCGAGGATGCACCGTCCGAGCCGCAGGTGGTGGAGGAGAGCTAGATGACAGACAGCATGTCCGCCACTGACAACATCCTCGATATCAGAGATCTTACGATCCTTTTTGGCGGCCTCCGGGCTGTGGGCGATTTCACCATGTCGGTGCCGTATGGCGGGCTCTACGGGCTCATCGGGCCGAACGGCGCTGGCAAGACGACGGTGTTCAACCTGATCACCGGTGTGTACAAGCCCACTGATGGCGACATCCTCTACCAAGGCGAGAGCCTCGTGGGGCTGCCTACCCACCGGATCACACAGCTCGGGGTCGCGAGGACGTTTCAGAACATCCGCCTGTTCCAGAACCTCAGTGTGCTCGACAATGTGCGCATCGCGCTGAACATGCGCGCTGGGTATGGCTTGCTCGAGGGCATCACACGGCTTGGCAGGTTCAGCAGGGAGGAGAGACTACTCACGGAGCGAGCTCAAGAACTCCTGAGCGTCTTGAGGCTGGAGGACCGGCAGCTCGAGACGGCCAAGAACCTGCCCTATGGCGAGCAGCGTCGTCTGGAGATCGCGAGGGCTTTGGCGACGGAACCGCAGCTCTTGCTGCTGGACGAGCCAGCAGCGGGCATGAACCCCACCGAGTCCGAGGCGCTCATGGAGCTGATCCGTTTCGTCCGTGATCGGTTCAATCTGAGCATCCTGCTTATCGAGCACCAGATGCGTGTGGTCATGGGCATTTGCGAGTGGATCACGGTCATGGACTTTGGCGAGGTCATCGCTAGGGGTACTGCGCGCGAGATCCAGAGCAACGAGCGGGTGATCGAAGCTTACCTGGGCAAGCGTGCCGGTAGGGAGATGGGCGTCTATGCTCCTTCAAGTTGAGAACCTTCACGTAGCGTACGGCGCGATCAGAGCCTTGCGTGGCATCTCCTTCCATATCAAAGAAGGGGAGGTCGTTACGCTGATTGGCGCCAACGGAGCCGGCAAGAGCACCACGCTGCGCACGATCTCTGGCCTGCTCCGGCCAAGCGTGGGTGATGTTTTCTATGAGGGAGAGTCGCTGGTGCGAACCCCCCCTGAGAGGATCGTTGGGCTGGGGATCTCGCAGGTCCCCGAGGGCCGACGCATCTTCCCGCGGTTGACGGTGCAAGAGAACCTCGAGATGGGCGCCTACACGCGATCGGATCCAGCGGAGATACGCGAATCGATGGAGCGCGTATTCACCAGTTTCCCTAGACTGCAAGAGCGCCTCAGCCAGCGCGGCGGGACGCTATCCGGCGGCGAGCAGCAAATGTTGGCCATGGGTCGGGGGCTGATGTCCCGCCCATCCTTGCTTCTGTTGGACGAGCCCTCCATGGGACTGGCGCCGATCCTCGTCGAGGAGATCTTTGAGATCATTCGCCGGATCAACTCGGAGGGCACGAGCATTCTGCTGGTGGAGCAGAATGCGGCCATGGCGCTCTCGGTCGCCGATCGCGGTTACGTACTGGAGACAGGGAGCATCGTCCTGGAGGGCACGGCTCAGGAGCTAGCGCGTGATCCTCAGGTACAGGCGGCCTATCTGGGCCACTGAGGCTAGGCCATGCGACAATCGGTGACCTTGGCAAGCATCGGGGCTTGCCGCCTTGCGCGGTAGGCTCCGTTTGCTTTGCGACGACTTGGGGGGATATCCGAATGGATCGCAATCGCGCATCAGTGCTCTCTGGCGACTGGCGATGGTGGCTCGTTGGGCTTGGCGGGGTTCTGATTCTCCTCGGCTACGTGCTGCCCACGTTTCCCAGCCGCGTCACCGCTGTCGAGACGCGCTTTACCGATGGATCAGAGTTGGTGACGGCATTCCCCGTGTTGATTGCCGGGCAGCACTTTTTCCAGGCAGATGCGCCTACAGACGCTGAGCTGGCGGCACTAGACGTGACCGTGGGGGACCTCAGCGGGTTGCACGCGGCGGGCTATGGCTGGCTGGCTCGGATTCTAGGGAGCAAAGAGGCGGCGCGCCATGCCAGCTTTGTGATCTGCTTGCTAGTTCCGCTGCTATCCGGTTTCGTGCTTGCTGGGGCCGTGGCGGCGAGCATCGGCCGAGGCAAGATGCCTAGCGGGCGCTGGGTGCCAGTGGCAGCTCAACTTGGGGCGCTATCCATGCTTGGCCTGGCGCTTGCGTGGGCACATCAGGTGGATTTTAGCACCGAACTGCAGGCAGCGGCAGGGTCTGCCCTTGCGCCTGGTGTGGGGCTTTGGGTTTCCTTGGTCGGTGGGGCGGCCATGTTCGCAGGGGCTCTCCTCCTTCGCGATACTACGCATAGGCAGCTCACCACCTGGTGGGCCTTGGTGCTTGCCGTTGCGATGACAGCTTGGCTCCTCACAAAGGTGCGTCCGTATCCGTTTCTCGAGATCTGGCGCTTTGTGAGCGATGGCATCCTCGTGACCCTGCGCATCGTCGTTACGTCCTTTGGGTTCATCCTGCTCGTGAGCTTGCTGGGAGGACTGGGGCGCATCTCGCGCAATCCCATCATCTATGGGGTTGCGTCGCTATACGTCGAGATCATCCGAGGAATCCCGTTGCTGGTACAGCTTCTGTTCATCTGGTTCGCGCTCCCGCAGGTGTTTGACATGATTGGGGCGCTGCTCTTGAGCATCTCGCCGGATTTGCAGCAGCAGGCACAGGTGATGATCGATCTTCGGCTCAACCCGTTCACGGCGGCGGTCCTCGGCTTGACGGTATGCTATGGCGCGTACGGATCGGAGATCTTTCGCGCGGGCATCTCGTCAATCCACTCGGGACAGATGGAGGCGGCGCGGTCCTTGGGCATGAGCTACGTGCAGGCGATGCGCTACATCGTTCTGCCTCAGGCGGTGCGCGTTATCCTTCCGCCAGTGGGCAACGAGTTCGTGGCTTTGCTAAAGGACTCATCGTTGGTGTCGGTGCTCGCCGTCTCCGACCTTACGAGACGCGGGCGAGAGTATATGGCACGCACGTTCTTGAGCTTTGATACGTGGATCATGGTGGCGCTATGCTACCTTGTGCTAACCCTGTTCTCTTCACGGGTCGTCGAGTTCATCGAGAGCAAGATGGCATTCGAGTAGCCGCGTGGCATCGAGGGTACGGGGGGCGATATGACAGAGTTGAGCCGCGACAATGGTGAGGGCGGATCAGAGGATATCATCCAGATTACGGATGCGCGCAAGACCTTCAACCACGGCCGGATTGTGGCTCTGGATCACGTCTCTGTATCCGTGCCGCAAGGACAGGTGGTCGTCGTGATTGGGCCCAGCGGGTCGGGCAAATCCACCATGCTCCGGTGTATCAACCACTTGGAGTCACTGGATGACGGAAGCATCGTCGTTGATGGGGTCCCGCTGACGGATGCGGAGAACATCAACAAGGTGCGGATGGAAGTGGGCATGGTCTTCCAGCAGTTCAACCTGTTCCCGCATCTGAGCGTTATGGACAACGTGACACTCGCTCAGCGGGCGGTTCGGAAAAGGCGCAAGGGTGAGGCGGAAGAGATTGCCATGGATCTGCTCGCCAAGGTGGGCATTCCTGAAAAGGCGTCGGCCTATCCCGGGCAGCTTAGCGGCGGGCAGCAGCAGCGCGTGGCTATCGCAAGAGCGCTGGCTATGCAGCCCAAGATTATGCTGTTCGATGAGCCCACCTCCGCATTGGACCCGGAGATGATCAAAGAGGTCCTTGACGTCATGCTGGATCTCGCTCGGGAGGGCATGACGATGGTAGTCGTCTCCCACGAGATGGGGTTCGCCCGCAATGCTGCTGATCGCGTCATCTTCATGGACAATGGCCAGGTCATCGAGGACACGACGCCAACTGGACTGTTCGATAGTCCCCGCGAAGAGCGCACTCGCGAGTTCCTCAGCAAGATCCTACACTAGCGATCCGTCGCTAGGTTTGAATGTCCTCGTGGCCCGGCAAGATCGCTTGCCCGATCTTGCGCTCCTCGCCTCGGATCAAACGCCCGATGTTGGAGCGTAGCTCCCAGAGGGACAAAGCCCCTGTTCCCAATCCAAAGATGACCCAGACCCAAGGCCATCCAAAACCGAGGGCCCCGATGGCTAGGATGACGGGTAGTGCTATCGCCATGGTCACGGAGCCCAGCGATGCGTAGCGCGTGACCCCGAGCGGGATGGCCCCAACGATCATGGCAATCAGGGCTGCGGTCGGCGAGATGGCCAGTGCTGCCCCAAAGGTGGTCATGCTACCGACGCCTCCGCCGAACCCTAAGAAGATGGAACGGTTGTGCCCAACGACTGTCGCGATCCCGGAAAGCGCCACTGCCCATGATGCGCCGGGGATCAGGGCGCGTGTGAGCTGGACGCCGGCATACCCCTTGAGGATGTCTGCCACTGCCGTCAGCAGGGCACAGGGAAGGCCACTGGAGCGCAGCACGTTCGTTGCGCCCGTGTGGCCGCTTCCTACGCGCAGTACATCGATGCCTCGCAGGCGCGCGATGGCATAGCCCGTAGGTAGCGAGCCGATCAGATACGCGGCGGTCACTGCTGCCAGAAACTGCAACTCCACCGAGGCAATCCTCCCCTTGTAGCCACACGCCCTAGTATAACACAGGCCTGAGCCTAGCGTTACGTTGGATGCCTCGGCGCGCTGAGGCTCAGGCCTCCTTCTGACTGCGGGCATTCACCCCTGTAACACGGGACCTCTTTTCGCGATTGGTCACCTGCCATTTCTTGACGCAATGACCCGGCTGCCATACGATCAGCTCCGACACTCGATGGCGCTGTGAGGTGGAGCATGCCCGACTATATTGCAGCTATCGATCAAGGAACAACGGGGACCCGTTGCCTCATCTTTGACACGGCGGGTCAGGTGGTGAGCCAGGCCTACCGAGAGCATGAGCAGATCATGCCTCAACCGGGGTGGGTCGAGCATGATCCTGTGGAGATCGTACGGAACACGAACGAGGTCGTCGGCGCTGCGCTGTATCGGGCGTCCTTGCCGTCCCGGCAGATTCGAGCTTTGGGGATCACGAACCAACGCGAGACCACGGTTGTGTGGAATCGGCGCACCGGTCGACCCTATCACCATGCCATCGTCTGGCAGTGCACCCGCACGCGTGAGCTGTGCGAAGAGCTCATCGCCGATGGCCTCGAACCGCTTGTGCGCGAGCGCACTGGGTTGGTGATCGGCACCTACTTTGCTGGACCAAAGACACGGTGGCTTCTGGACCATGTTCCGGGTCTGCGTGAGGAAGCGGAGCGAGGCGAGGCCTTGTTCGGCACCATGGACTCCTGGGTCATCTGGAACCTCACCGGGGGTCCCGATGGCGGGGTTCACGTCACGGATGCGACCAATGCCTCACGCACGATGCTGATGAACCTGGCTACGCTGGATTGGGATCCAGACCTGCTAGACGCGTTGGGGATTCCACGGGCCATGTTGCCGCGCATCGTCGCCTCCAGCCTTCCTGGTGGCTATGGCACGACGTCAGAGGATGGCCCGTTGGGCCATGCCGTACCTGTGAGCGCGGCACTAGGAGACCAGCAGGCAGCTCTGGTGGGCCAGACCTGTTTTGCCCAAGGAGAGGCCAAGAACACCTACGGCACGGGCTCTTTTCTCCTGATGCACACGGGCTCCAAACCGGTGCATTCCAAGTCGGGGCTGCTCACAACCGTTGCCTACGATCTCGGCGAGGGCCGAGTGGCGTATGCGCTGGAAGGCTCCATCGCCATCACGGGAGCGGCTGTGCAGTGGTTGCGAGATAATCTGGGTATCATCAAGGACGCGGCCGAGACGGAAGAGATCGCGGGTTCGGTGGAGGACTCGGGAGGCGTCTTTTTCGTGCCGGCTTTCTCCGGGCTGTTTGCGCCCCATTGGGATATGTATGCGCGCGGCGTGATCGTGGGTCTCACGCGCTATGCAACGCGTGCACACCTCGTACGAGCGACGTTGGAGGCGATATGCTACCAATCGCGCGAGGTCGTCGATGCCATGCAGCACGATGCGGGCATCGAGCTAAGCACGCTGAAGGTCGATGGCGGTGCTTCTGCCAACGATCTGCTCTTGCAGCTACAGGCCGATATTCTGGGGACCGAGGTGGTGCGCCCGGTCATCCGGGAGACTACCTCGCTAGGGGCAGCATATGCCGCGGGCCTGGCATCGGGGATCTGGTCCTCGCTGGATGAGCTCCGTGAGCAGTGGCGCATCGACGCGGTGTTTGCGCCCCAGTGGAGCCAAGAAAGGCGCCAGGAGGGCTACCGCCTCTGGAACAAGGCAGTCGAGCGCTCGCGGGCTTGGGTCGAGCCAGAAGCGCACCGCAACGATGGAGACGCGAACTGATGCGCTCCTACGACGTTGTGATCATCGGCGCAGGAGTCGTCGGCTCGCTGACAGCTCGGGCCCTATCCCGATATCAGCTAGATGTGCTCCTCG
The DNA here is from genome assembly GCA_964402205.1 of uncultured Anaerolineales bacterium. Classification (GTDB taxonomy): domain Bacteria; phylum Chloroflexota; class Anaerolineae; order UBA1429; family UBA1429; genus DAIRUQ01. Next base: position 2,262 of record CAYOBT010000049.1, on the reverse strand, counting down.
TGGAAAAGTGTGCGGACGTAGGCGAGGGCACCACCAAAGGCAATAGTGCCATCGTCCATGCCGGCTACGATGCCGTGCCTGGCACCCTCAAGGCCGAGATGAACGCAGCCGGCAATCCCATGTACGTCGAGCTCTGTGATGAGCTCGACGTGGACTTTCAGCGCTGTGGGACCTATGTGGTGGGCGTCTCTGACGACGATCTGTTGACTCTTGAGGAGCTGTACGAGCGTGGTCTCCGCAACGGTATCGATGGCTTGGCCATCATCTCTGGTCAGGAGATGCGCGGGAGAGAGCCGGCGGTCACAGAGGCGTGCGTGGGGGCCCTCTATGCAGAGACCGGCGGTATCGTGGATCCATTCCAGCTCTGCTTTGCCGCAGCCGAGAATGCAGTCGTCAATGGCGTGGAGCTCTGGCTCGAGACGGAGGCGCTCGGCTTTGTGCGAGAAGGGGACCGTGTCGTTGGCGTTCGAACCACGCGCGGCACGGTCGGCGCACGGTGGGTGGTCATCTCGGCCGGCCTGTGGGCTGACGAGCTGCTGAATGATCTCGACTACTCCCGGCTGGAGATCACGCCTCGCAAGGGCGAGTATTTCGTGCTTGACAAGCGGGCAGGCGATCTTGTGAACAGCGTGCTGTTTCCATGCCCCACGCCAATCAGCAAGGGCATCGTGGTGACTCGTACGATCCACGGCAACCTGATGATCGGCCCCAACGCTCAGAATGTGCCGGACAAGGACGATCGGGCGACAACGCCAGATGGCTTGCGCGAGGTCATGGCCGGGGCACGCAAGCTCGTGCCTGGGATTCGAGATCGCGACGTCATCCGTACGTTCGCGGGCCTCCGCGCCGGGGGCAACACGGGCGACTTTGTGATCGAGCGTCTACCAACCGCCCAAAACGTGGTTGCCCTCGCGGGAATCGAGTCGCCAGGATTGACGGCAGCTCCGGCCATCGCCCAACACGCCGTAGACCTTCTGGCCGAGGCCGGCATGCCACGTACCCAGAAGGCTAGCTATCAGCCCCGGCGGCAGGGCATCCCTCGGTTTGCTGACCTCTCCTGCAAGGAGCGTGAGGCGCTCATTGCCGAGGATCCCCGGTACGGGAATGTGGTCTGTCGGTGTGAGATGGTGACCGAGGGAGAGGTCGTCGCGGCGTGCCACGCCCCGATTCCGGCTCAGACGTACGACGCCGTGAAACGTCGGACCCGGGTCGGCAGCGGTCGGTGTCAGGGCGGGTTCGATACGCCGTTGGTGCTGGAGATCATGTCACGGGAGCTAGGCCTGCCGGTGACCGAGATCACCAAACGTGGCGAGCGTTCGCGCATGGTGGCTCGTCGGACAAAGGACGTGCCCGCATGAAGATGATGTCGTGTGATGTCCTCGTCATCGGGAGCGGGCCCGCCGGGCTGGCCGCCGCTACACGGGCGCGCGAGGAAGGGGCTCAGAGTGTTCTGGTCCTAGAGCGAAACCCAGAGTTTGGAGGGATCCTGCCTCAGTGCATCCACAATGGTTTTGGGGTGCGCGTCTTTGGCAGCGATCTTACAGGGCCCGAGTATGCGCAGCGTTGGATCCAGAAGGCCATATCGGCCAGCGTGGCTCTGCAGATGGGGACCATGGTGCTGGAGATCAGGCCTGGCCCCACTGTTATTGCATCGAGCGCTCGTGATGGGTTGATCGAGGTGCGGGCCAAGGCCTTGGTGTTGGCGATGGGTTGTCGTGAACGGCCTCGGGGTGCGCTCGCCATCCCGGGCACGCGACCTTCGGGCGTCTATACCGCCGGTACGGCCCAGCGCTTGGTCAACATGGAGGGCTATGTCCCCGGCGAGAGCGTGGTGATTCTGGGCTCTGGGGACATCGGGATGATCATGGCGCGGCGGCTGACGCTTGAGGGAGCCAAGATAGAGGCTATGCTGGAGGTCCAGCCTTGGGTGAGTGGCCTTCGGCGTAACCTTGTGCAGTGCGTGCAAGACTATGACATTCCTCTCCACACCCAGACGACGGTGGTCGAGGTGCGCGGAAGGGACCGTGTGGAGGAGATCGTCGCTGCACGTGTAAACGACGCGTGGCAACCTATTGCTGGGACAGAATGGACGATTGGCTGTGACACGCTGTTGCTCTCGGTGGGACTGGTGCCGGAAAACGAGCTGTCGAGACAGGTCGGCGTGAGACTGGACGATCGCACCGGCGGGCCTGTCGTGGATGAGCGGTACGCTACGTCTCTGCCAGGTGTCTTTGCTGCTGGCAACGTGGTCCATGTGTATGA
>CAYOBT010000048.1:0-11115 GCA_964402205.1 uncultured Anaerolineales bacterium | reverse complement strand
CATTCTGGGCCAACGCGAGATCATCCCCGGATTGGCAGATGATCAGGACGGCATCGATTGACGAGCGTCAGCGATCTCCTGAGGCGACGCGGTGCCCGTCGTGCCGATCTTCTGGATGGTTACGGAGGCCGCTAGGTTGCCGATCTCGGCTGCCTCGATCTCTGTGGCGCCGGCACATAGGGATGCCAGCATGGCCGAGATCGTCGTGTCGCCAGCGCCAACGACGTCGATCTTGCCCGTCACATGGACAGCGGGCACGTGCTCGGCTCGCTGATCACCGCATACCAGGATGCCGCGATTGCCCACCGTTACGAACACGGTGTGGCCGACTCGCCTCGCTAGAGCCATGCCGGCTGCCCCTGCTTGCTCCAAGGGAACCGTATCCGCCGCCTCTTGGTCCAGTGCGTGTAGCGCCTCGGCAGCGTTCGGCTTGAGCATGAAATGGGCAAAGCGTCCCACGCGCATCCGAGAGTCCACCATGTGAGGCTTGTGAGGATCCGAGCGGGCGCTCTCCATCAGGGCCTCTCGCAGCCGGGTGGTGATCACGCCCACCTCTGGCGCCGAGACTTGGTCGGCCACGAGGATGCCATCCATGCTGGGGGCAATCTCCCGCATCGCTTCGATGGCGGCTTGCTCCAAGTGCGGAGGCGTCGGCGTACGATTGCAGATGTCCAGCCGAGAGAGCTCGTGCACGGTGCCGTTGGGCTCGTGCATCATGGGCTTGGTATAGGTAGGCGTCACTCTGTCGGCAGCCACGAGAAGACCTGTCGTATCTACCCCCAGGTCAGCAAGATGACGGCGCAGCAGGTATCCCTCGCCGTCGTCGCCGATCATGCTGACCACGGTGACCTGAACGCTCAAGGCCCGCAGATTGGCGATCACGTTCCCGCCCGCGCCCGGGCTCGATCGCACCTCGGTGACCTGATGGGCCTCTAGCCCTGTTTCCAGTGAGATCTCGGCCAGCGAGCGATCGATCTCCAAATAGCGGTCGAGGAACAGGTCTCCTACCAGCAGGATGCGCAACTCTGGCATGCGATCGAGGATCTCGGTCAGACGGTCGATGGTCAGCATGCTTGGGCCTCTCTACGCGTCTGCCAGGGCTTTGCGGATGTGCCCATAGAGGGCAGGCAGCGTGTCTCGATGGTCGCCCCGCACGTAAAAGCTCTCGCCGCCGTCGCGCACGGTGCGGACGAGAATGGTCTTGTACGGCCGGAAATAGTAGGCCGGCTCGGTCTTGTCAGGTTCCTGCGTGAGATCGTCGCCCAGGTCCTGCAGGTCGAACACGGCCGTCGCAAAGTGGGCAATCACTTTGCCCTCGCTCCGGGCCACGTTCCGCGCCATGGACAAGGACTTGAGATAGACTTCGGGGCCCATGACGGCGGAGCCGAAACAGAGCATCACGCCTCCCTCTAGGCGCGAAACCTGGTGGGCATAGACGAGCATGTCAATGTAGGAAGCGGCGCCCAACGCCGCGCCATCGCAGTTGGGGTGCTCATGGACGATGTCGTAGCCGATGCCCACATGCAGCGTGATGGGGATCCCCAGCCGGTATCCCGCTGCTAGGACGCTGATATCGCGGTGCGGCAGATGCCCCTCCCAGATGGCTCGACCGACAGCCTCGCCAAAGCCGATGCCTTCCTCGGCCGCCTGGATCGCCATTTCGTTGAGCGTGCCGGTCTCTTGCCACAGGCCAAACTCGCCGGTACGGATGTACCTAGCTACGCTCTCGCTGGTCCCGCCCACGAGAGCCAGCTCATAGTCGTGGATCGAGCCTGCACCGTTCAGTGCGATGGCAGAGATCAGACCTCGTTCCATCAAGTCGATCACGTAGCGTCCCAGCCCACACTTGATGACGTGTGCGCCCATCATCAGGATCACGGCCGCGTCGCGCGCTTGCGCTCTGACCATGCGGTCCGCCAAGAGTGGCAACGCCGGGTGATCGAACTCCGGCAGGGGATCGTCGAGCTGGGCCAGATCGTCAAGCGAGACGTCGTGGGTGCGTGCATTGAGAGGTTGGAGCGTCAGACGGGATCGGTCGAACTGCGGGTAAGGCATGGGATGCTCCTTCAAGGGACGAGACGACGCGGTTAGGTCACGTATCTAGAAGCCATGGGCGTACATCCGACAATAGCTCTCGTAGCGAATCTCTGGTATCTGCCCCTGCTCGACAGCGGCTTTGACGGAGCAACCCGGCTCGTGTATGTGCGAGCAGGGCGAAAAGCGGCAGTTCGACAGATAGGGGCGCATCTCTGGGAACAGTCCGTCGAGGCTTTCAGGATCGATGTCCCAAAGGCGAAACTGACGCAGCCCGGGCGTATCGGTGACACGGATTCCCGGCTCGGGTCGCAGCAACTGCGATACAACGGTGGTGTGCGTACCGCGATCATGGTAGGTGCTCACCTCGCCCGTCTCTAGCTCTAGGTGAGGCCAGAGGGCGTTGAGCAGGCTGGACTTGCCCGCTCCCGATGGTCCCGTCAGCACGGTCAGGCGGTTGCGCAGCAAGTCGCGGAGCTCTGGGAGCCCCTGGCCGGTGCGGACGCTTGTACGCAAGACCTGGTAGCCGACGCTCTCGTACATGTCTAGCAAGTCGATGTTGCGTCCACTCCGAACAAGATCCATCTTGTTGGCCACGATGACGACGTCAAGCTCTTCCACCTCACAGGTGACGAGGTAACGGTCCAACATGAAGGGATTCAACGGTGGGTTGGCCACGCTAAAGACGGTGAGCACCAGATCCACGTTGGCGACGATCACCTGCTCGACGGGACGGCGCGGAGGCGGGGGGCAACGCGACAGGGCGCTCTGTCTGGGCAGAATCTCCTCGATGGTGCCACGATCCTCGCCCAGGCGCGTCACGCGAACCTGGTCGCCGACGGCCACTAGGTCGCTCTCGGCGCTCTCTTGCTTTAGGCGGCCTCGAAGTCCGCAGTCAAGGATCTCGCTTGGCTGGTCATCGATCTCCACATAGTAGTGTCCGCCATGCGAGCGCACGACGATGCCTTCCAAGAGGTCAGATCCGGTCACACGCTGGACCTCGAATGCGAGGAGGACGACGATGGCTTCCAATGGCGATAGCGCAAGAGGGCTTTGACGGCCGGAAGGCCGTCGCGCCAAGGGGAGAGTTTTTTCTCGACGCGTGGGTCATAGGAAATGGGCACCTCGTGGATCGGGATGCCCATGCGGATGATCTTGGCGGTGATCTCGGGCTCTAGGTCAAAGCGGTTGCATTCCAGATCCAGTCTGCGAGCTACCTCGATGCGCATCAGCTTGTAGCACGTCTCCATGTCACCCAACCGGACGCCATAGAGCAGGTTGGTGAGCCATGTTAGGAACTGGTTCCCTAGGCGAAGCAGCAACTTCTGGTTGGCAAAAGAGCGCACGCCATAGACCACGTCGGCCTTGCCCGAGATCAGCGGCTCAAGAAGAGCGTGGTAATCCTGGGGATCGTACTCGAGGTCGGCGTCCTGGATGATGACGGCGTCGCCAGTAGCAGCTTGGAGGGCGCTTCGGATGGCCGCGCCCTTGCCTCGATTCACGGGGTGGCGCACAGAGCGTAGCTCGGGGATCTCCACCTCAGCGAGGATCTCGGCAGTACGATCGCTGGAACAGTCGTCGACGACAATGATCTCCTTGTCTACGTCCACGGCAGCTACGCGCTCGAGGATGGTCGCGAGACCTGCCTCCTCATTGTAGACGGGCATCAGGACGGACAACTTGAGCACGACGCGCTCCCTTGTCTCGGGGTCGCCACGCGTTTCGCATGAGACAGCGCGATTATAGCGGCAGGCTGCCGTTGCCACAAACCTTCCTGCTGGCGTTAGGGGATGACGAGGCGTGTTGATCCGCGTACACTGGGGTCAGTATGGTGCTGAAACGGAGGTGGAGTGACCATGGAGCTAGGGTTGGCGGGCAAGGTCGCCTTGGTGGCGGCATCAAGTCGCGGTCTCGGACGTGCTACCGCGCAGGCTCTCCTGGACGAAGGCGCCGATGTGATCATCAATGCAAGGCATGCCGAGGAGCTGACGCGCGTTGCCGAGGAGATGGCGGCTCGTTCGGCAGGACAGGTGCTACCGATCGTCGCAGACCTGTCTGTAGCGTCGGACGTGGAGCGCCTGGTGCGGGAGGCAATGGGAGCGTTTGGCCGTGTCGACGTGTTGGTGACCAACGCGGGTGGACCACCGCCAGGTACGGTCGCCGATCTCACCGACGAACAGTGGCATTCGGCATGCGAGCTTACCTTGATGAGCGTGGTCCGTTTGGTTGCGGGGGTGCTACCGGGCATGCGCGAGCGCGGCTGGGGGCGGATCATCAACATGACCTCGATCTCGGTCAAGCAGCCTTTGCCGGACCTCGTCCTCTCCAATGCCATCCGAGCGGGCGTCGTTGGCTATGCCAAGACCCTCGCGACAGAAGTGGCGGCCGATGGCGTCACGGTCAACAACGTCTGCCCTGGCTACACGCTCACCGATCGCGTGTCAGCTCTGGCCAAGGCGCGTGCAGAGGCACAGGGCATCGCGGCCAGCGACGTCATGGCGACTTGGGAGGCGAGCATACCGGCCCAACGTCTCGGGCAGCCGGAGGAGTTGGCCTCGCTCATCGCTTTCCTCGCCTCGGAGCGAGCCGCCTATGTCACGGGGACGACCATCCAAGTCGATGGTGGCTTTGTGCAGAGCTTGCTCTAGCGCGATCCGCTCAGCCAACGTCCTTCTGGTAGAAGCGGTACGTGCGATAGATCTCGCCGCCCATCATCTCGATACCGCGGCGCACGTTATAGTTGTCCTCCAGAATCCAGGACATCTCGGCCCATTCGTATCCCTTGCGCACGGCGACCCGGCAGGTCTCCTGATAGAAGAGCGACTCGACGCCCTTGAGGCGGTAGTCCTTCTGGACGCCCATGATGAGGACGCGCAGCCCATCGATCCTCTTCCGGCCGAACAAAAAGTGGAACCAACCAAAGGGGAACAGGCGCCCGTTCATCTTGGCCGCGACCTGGTTAAAGTCGGGCAAGGTGATGGAGCAGCCGATGGGCTCGTCACCATGGAAGGCGATGTAGCACAGCTCCTCGTCGACGACCATGGCCAGCGCATCGACTAGATGATCGAACTCGCCGTCGGTCATCGGCACGGCGCCCCAGTTCTCCGACCAGGCCTGCCGGTAGATCGGCTTGATCAGTTCGGCCTCCTCGTGGAGATGCTTGCCGTCGATCTTGCGTACGGTGATGCCGTGGCGTTCTTGCGCAACGCGTGCGACACGCTTGACGCGTTCAGGCAGATTCTCCAGATTGGGGCCAAAGCGCGCGATATCCACCTTGTAGGCGTGGATGTCCTTGATCTTCGCGAGGCCAGAACTCTCGAGGAGCTGCCCATAGTAGGGCGGATTGTAGGGCATCATGATGACCGGTGGCCCGTCGAACCCGTCCACGAGGAGCGCACATTCGTCATTGATGTTCAGGTTCATAGGGCCGCGCATGGCCTCTCGGCCTCGCTGAGCTAGCCAATCGGTGGCCGCGTTGACTAGCGCGGAGGCTACAGACACATCGTCGATGGACTCGAACTCGCCAAAGAAGCCGATGTTCTCGTCCCAGACTTGGGGATGGATCTGATCGTCAATGGCGGCGATCCTGCCCACGACGTTGCCATCACGTCTGGCGAGAAACAGTTGTGCCGCCGCATGCTCAAAGAAGGGGTTCTTGTGCGCCGCGAAATGGTCGCGTCGCTCCGATAGCAGGGGCGGGACCCAGTTTGGATCATCCCGATAGAGGCGGAACTGGAACCGGATGAATTTCTCCAGCTCCCTTGGCGTGGTAACGCGTTCGATGTTGACTCGAGAGTCTGACATAGTTGCTCCTCGCGTGCCCGATCGTACCCATGAAAACAACCCCATCTGGGTTGTTAGGATACGCCAGAAGGGCTAGCTGACCGGGATTATAGGCCGCCAATGGCAAGGCGCAAGCTACATTCGGGATGATGCCGAGGCGATTTAGAAAGGGGCGTGGACGTCCAGGGAGTCTAGCGAGGAGCGAACCGGTAGCCCATGCCGCGTTCTGTGAGGATGTACCTCGGCGAGGTTGGGTCAGGCTCAATCTTCTGCCGCAGGCGCCAGACTAGGAGCTTGGTATAGTCTGTGTTCCCGACGTACTCGGGCCCCCAGATCGCGGAAAGCAACTGGTTGTGCGAGAGAATCCGGCCAGCATGCTCGGCGAGGTAGAACAGCAACCGCGCTTCCGTAGGCGTGAGATCGACCTTTTCGCCCTGCAGCCTGACTTCCCAACGGTCTGGATCAATGACCAGATCGCCAAAGATGGCCTGCTCCGTCGTGTGCTCTGCCGTGTAGGAAGGGCGCGATCTGCGCAATACCGCTTCTACACGGGCTTGCATCTCGCGCAAGCTGAACGGTTTGGGGATATAGTCGTCGGCGCCGAGCCGAAGGCCCTTGATGCGATCCGTCTCTTCGCCTCGTGCCGTGAGCATGATGATCGGCACCATCGAGTCCGCGCGCGCGCGCTGCAAGACCTCGAACCCGTCCATCTCGGGCATCATGATATCCAGCAGCATGAGGTCCGGTTGCAGCGAGTGTAGCTTGCGTAGGCCGTCGCGGCCGTCTATAGCTGTACGTACCTCATAGCCTGCGTGTGCCAGGTAGAGCTGGACGGCCTTGGTGAGGGCTTCGTCGTCATCGACTAGCAAGAGTGTCGTCTGGGTTTCCATGGTGGTACCTGCTCGTCTGCACGGGCGTTCGCGTTCCGAAATGCCCTAGGGCGTCGTCAGAGGCACTATAGCATGCTCCAATCGGCGTAGCAGAAAGACTACGTAAAAACGGGGTCGGACTTTAGATCCTAGGCCAAGCCAGCCCATCCAGTATACTGGGGCTTTAAGGGCTGTCGACCACGCGGGAGCGAGCCATCTTGGGTTCCGGCAACGACTCTCTATAATGGGATCTGCACAGCCTGGAAGGAGACTTGCTTGCCGGTACTGCCTCCCCCCATCATGACGTCAGAACCCGGATCGTTTGCCCAGCGAACGATGATGAAGCGCAAGCCTCGGGTCGTGGAACAGGTGCTGGCTAGCAACGACTATCCGCTGGACATACGGGCCCGACTGATGGGGCTTCGACGGGAGCTACTGGAGTTGCCCGCTCGTCCCCCATCTCGCCATGCCGACGATGCTGGAAGCTGGCGCCAGGCTTGGTTGCCGTGGCGAGGGCATACGTGGCTTGATCTGCCATGGTACCTTGCGGAGAGCCTCTTCTACCGACGCCTTCTGGAAGCCGTGCGCTACTTTGAGCCCGGTCCCTGGCACTGGCGCGATCCCTTTGCCCCGGCCAAGGCCGAGGCCTTGGCCAAGGGGCTCGAGCTTGCTCGCAGTGTCCCGCCGACGGGTGGCGATCGAGACAATGCGCTTCGGACGTTGGTCTTGCGTTCGCTGTGGGGGAACCAGGTGGATCTGAGCAACAACGGCTTTGACGGGGCGCTCCTTGGGCCGACAGCGGGTCTAGCCGAGGATCGCCTGCTTGTTGATCAGACCTCTTCGCTAGTAGCGTGGCTGGCTCGCCCCGCGACACGCAAGCTGCACATCGTGTGCGACAATGCCGGCCCAGAGTTGCTCGCTGATCTCAGGCTGGTTCACCGGCTACTCCGAAATGGGTACATCGAGCGGGCCTCACTCCATCTGAAGCCGCATCCCTTCTTTGTGTCAGATGCGATGCCGACAGACTTGCAGCACATGCTCCAGTCATTGCGTGCATCTGCTACGGCATCCTTGGCGGAGCTTGGTGGGCAGCTGAGCGAGTGGTTCCATAGCGGTCGACTATGCGCACTCGCTCACCAGTTCTGGACCAGCCACCTCGGCTTCCGGCATATGCCATCCGATCTTGCAGAGGTGCTCTCAGGTGCGGATCTGGTGCTGTTCAAGGGAGATGCCAACTATCGTCGTTTGCTGGATGATCGCCATTGGTCGCCCACTGATGATCTAGAGAGGATCACGTCGTACGTCCCGGTCCCGTTCGCCGTCTTGCGTACCATCAAAGCCGAGCTCGTGGTTGGCCTGAGCGAGGGCGTCGCCGAGCGAACCGCCACGATGGACCCTGATTGGCTGCTGAATGGTCAGTGGGGATTGGTGGATTTGGTGGCCGGATAGGTTGCCTAGCCAAGGGATGGTTGCGCCTACATGGGAGAGAGGGTCTATGGGCTTTTGGACTGTCACGGAAGTGACGCGCCATATCAAAGAACTGCTAGACAGCAACCCAGCTCTTGGGGAGCTTTGGATTGCAGGGGAGCTCTCCAACTGGACCAAGGCCAGTTCCGGCCACTGCTACTTTTCGTTGAAGGATGATAACGCAGAGATCCCCTGCGTCATGTGGCGTGGCGCAGCGTCCCGACTCGGCTTTGCGCCCAGCGTGGGTGACTGGGTACAGGGCTTTGGCTCGGTGTCGGTGTACGAGCGGGGTGGCAAGTACCAGTTCTACGCGACGCTGCTTCAACGCACCGGTGTCGGCGTCCTCTGGGAGAGCTTTCTGGCGTTGAGGGAGCGGCTCGAGCGGGAAGGGCTGTTCGATCCTTCCCGCAAGCGCGAGCTCCCACCATGGCCGCATCGCATCGGTGTGGTTACGTCGCCTACGGGTGCTGCTCTCCGCGACATCTTGAACGTACTGAACGAGCGCTTTCCCGCTGTGGAGGTTGTGCTTTCGCCCAGCCTCGTCCAGGGCATTGAGGCCCCTGCCAACCTTTGCCAGGCTTTGGAACGCCTCTATGGGGAGCCGAAGATTGACGTCATCGTGTTGGCCCGTGGCGGTGGCTCCATGGAGGATCTGTGGGCCTTTAACGATGAGGGCCTCGCTCGCGCCATCGCTCGTTCGCCCGTGCCTGTTGTGACAGGGGTTGGCCATGAGACGGACTATACCATCGCCGATTTCGTGGCAGACCTTCGTACGCCAACACCGTCGGCCGCTGCTGCGGCAGTGGTGCCTGACGCTAGTGCCTTGATGGAGCAGATTGCCGAGAAGCGCCGGCGGATCCGCACGCTGGCAGAGGACCTACTTCAGCAACGCCGCTCCGACGTGAGCCGCGCCCAACGACGCCTCGACTTGCAGACGCCGCAGCGACGTGTGAACGAGATGTGGCAGCAGCTCGACGATGCAACGCGAAGCTTGGCGCGAGCAGCCCGCCACCGCCTAGACGTCATCCGTGCCGAGTTCGACGGCAAACGAGCCCGTCTCGCCGCCTTGGATCCGTCCACCATTCTCAAGCGAGGCTACGCCGTCGTCGAGGACGCCGACACGGGCCTTCCCGTAGCGCGCGCTTCAGAGGCAAGCGTTGGGCAGCGGGTGAACGTGCAGTTGCAGGACGGGCGGTTGGGCGCAAAAGTATCGGAGATTGCTCCGGCCGCCAGCAGAGACGACGGATCTAGCCTTGGGAGCTAAGATGGGAAAAGAGATAGCATCGTTTTCCTTTGAAGAGTCCTATGCCCGACTTGATGAGGTGATCGAGGCCCTTGAAGCCGGCGATCGATCTCTCAAAGACTCGCTGGCGCTCTATGAGGAGGGCGTTCGCCTGGCCGCGCGTTGCGAGGAGCAACTGCGGGCAGCCGAGCTGCGCTTGACAGAGCTCCTGGATCAGGCTCGCGACGACGACGCGTAGACAGGTCGCCAGGAAGCACAGCCCGCTGGCCTCAGGTCGGTCTCTGCTTGGCTCGTCTGGCCCGTTGTACCTACCAGACCGGCGTCGTCGCTGTCTTGACCGGTAGCACGGTCCGAGGGGGCGTTGCCGTTGCCGTAGGCCGTGATGTAGGCAAGGGTGTCCGCGTCACGCTGGGGGTTGGCGAAATGGTCGGACGGGGCGTGCGTGTTGCCTGACGGGTGCTGGTCGGACGGGGCGTGCGTGTAGCGCGCGGAGATCGCGTCGCCGTGCGCCCGGGCGTGTACGTGGGGCGGGGTGTCATCGTCACGCCAGCGCGAGGCGTAAGCGTCGCCGTCGGGATGGTGGTAGGCGTGGCCGTCGGCTCTGCCTCCACAATCAGCAGCTCGTAGCTGGCATCGGCTCCGCTGATGCCACGATTGGTCACCTCTACCCAGAGCGTCGCGTCTTGCCCTGGTGCCACAAAGGCCCTCGATGCCAGCGTACCTGGCCAAGCATCGTCGTTCGTCACGCGTTGGCCGTTGTAGGTGATTCCCAAGTAGGTATCCACCCCGGGTGCTAGGTTGGCCGTTGCCACCATATAGCTGCGCCCACCAGCCACGCGTATGGACGCATGGTGGACTTGGTCTGCTTCCTCAAAGGCACGCTCCACGAACTGGCCTACCGCTAGCTCGACTGCTGCGTCTTTGCGCACTGGGAGGTCACGCGAGACGGCCGCTTCCTCGTGGGTGATTTGCGCCACGGACACCTCCGCCTGTGGCGCCGGATCCGAGGCCGCCTCGATAACCCAAGCGATGGGGATGTTCGAGCCATAGGCGCTGTGGGATCCACCGAAGCTAGCGCCCTCTGCTGGTGTACCGGTGCCCAACAGCGTCCAGATCAGGGCGAGCGCTGATAGACCGCCTACTGCCCACACTACGCCTGGGCGCTGACGAGCTGTCAGCCCTAGGCGAGCGCCAACCGACCCGCGTGTCAGACGCTGCAGATCTCGCTGAAGATCTCGAGCGGTTTGATAGCGTCTTGCCGGGTCGCGCTGCAGCATTCGCAAGAGGATGCGTCCAAAAGCCCCGTAGCCTGCCAGGTCCTGGTGAGGAGCGCTGGCAAGGGCTGCGCTGCCCGGCGATTCACCCAGAGCCTCCACGAGCATCACTCCGAGGCTGAAAAGGTCGGAGCGACCATCGAGGGGGCCGCTTGTGGTCGCCTGCTCCGGAGACATGTAGGCTTGCGTTCCAGGATGGCGTCCAGGTGGACCACTAGCACGCAGGTCGCGAGGCGTTTGTGCCAATTCGAGCCCGCCGAGCACAGCGCCGCTGTCCGTGAGGATGACATTGCGAGGCTTGACGTCGCGGTGGACGATGCCCCGTCGGTGCAGAGCCTCCAGGGCCTGGCAAAGGTCGATCGCTAGCTTCAGGGCGTTGTCTGGCGCGAGCGGGCTGGCTTCCAAGCGCCGATTCAGGCGCTGTCCTTCGATCCAAGGATAGAGG